>JANOJM010000060.1:0-6748 GCA_031418735.1 Nitrospiraceae bacterium
AGCAATCCATTTTGCTTCAATGAGGCTGTGAGTTCTGCGAGCTCCTGAGGGGAAAACGTTTGTCTCGGCTGATACCGATTCGGTACGATCGCATCGATCCGCAGATGTTGGACCTCAGGCAATTCCGTCATTGAGACGGGCTTAATTGCCGGCAGTAATGCGTCGAGTCCTCTACCGAGCGCTTTTTTCTCCATGACTCACAAACTCCTTGGCTAAGGACAGATAGGCTTGAGATCCTGCCGATGCAACGTTATATAACATCGCTGGTCGTCCGTAACTCGGAGCCTCCGCCAGTGCGACATTGCGAGGGATCACCGTGTTGTAGACGACATCTTTGAAATATCCACGAACTTGCTCAGAGACCTGACGCGCCAACGTATTCCGTGCATCGAACATTGTCAAGACGATCCCTTCCAACTGGAGTTCCGGGTTGAACGACTGACGAACTCGATCGATATTTCCAACCAAGCGGCTTAACCCTTCCATGGCATAATATTCACATTGAACAGGGACTAAGACGCCACGAGCTGCAACGAGTGCGTTCACCGTCAGAATTCCCAATGTAGGAGGACAATCGAGAAAAATAACGTCGAATAACTTGTCAACATCTCGTAAGAAATGTCGAAGCAGCTTTTCACGTTCTTCAACATTCACCAGCTCTATTTCCGCTCCGGATAAGTCAGCATTTGCCGGCAACAGTGATAAACCGTTCACTTCAGTGATTTGCACAGCATCGTGAAACTTTACATAATTAATCAAGCAGTTATAGACAGTAGTCTGTAGGGATCGGGGGTCGATTCCTAATCCGCTCGTGGCGTTTCCTTGCGGATCCATATCTACAAGCAAGACCCGATTGCCAAGGAGAGCGACCCCAGCAGCAAGATTCACAGCTGTTGTCGTCTTTCCTACGCCACCCTTTTGATTTGCGATCGCTATAATCTTTGCCATAACATTGGTGGCTAAACCATTCACTCCTACACATGCCCATCAATAATGTTCCACGTGGAACATTCACATTTTGACTGGCGACATTATGAACTATTTTTCTCAAGCACTGAAATAACTCTCTTGCCAGACGCCTTTGGAAGAGTAAGCGCCGTTTCGCTTACAAGATGAAATTCTTTTCCGATTTCTTGTTCCTTAATGACCTCTGTTCGATACAAAACGACTTTCCCTTTAGTGGTCAGTAATTCAGGAATGTATTCGCGTACATCTTCATACTTCAAGGCCCTTAGCACAACCGTATCAATAGTGTGCCGGAGTGGTTGTTTAGCGTATTGTTCGATAGTGCCATTAAATGCAGCTACATCATGCAGCTTTAATAGGCCAATCACTGAATTGAGGAAAGAACACTTTTTCCGAACTGGCTCTACCAGGATTAGCCGAATATCAGATCTCACGATTTTAAGAGGAATACCAGGAAACCCTCCTCCAGATCCTATATCGAGCACCAGGCCATTTTTCGGGAAGCTTGTCGCGATGAGCGCACTGAGCGAGTCAACAAAATGTTTGATGATGATTTCCTGGGGGCTAGTGATCGTTGTGAGATTGATCGCCTTATTCCACTCAATGAGATGAACGAGATAGCGCATGAACTGATCTGCATGAATTTCATCGATTGTTAGTCCAAGTTCCCTTGCAGAGCTAATCGTGAGATCCCGCAATTCTTGTTCATGTTCCACGTGGAACAATTACGTGAATCAGTAGGTGAGGTCAAGACATTCTGGAGTGAATAGTAGAAATATCGTCATTTGCTTGCCTTGGGTTAGGTAACTGAAGACTATCTCTACTTGATCCACCCTTGTATTTTTCGAGTGCGACGAGAAGAAGAGAAATTGCTGCTGGGGTGACTCCTGAAATTCTCGATGCCTGGCCAATAGAGGCAGGGCGAACTTTCTTTAACTTTTCTCTGACCTCCTGTGAAAAACCAGGAGTCCCATCGTAGTTGAAGGCTACCGGAATAGCCTTTGTTTCGAGACCTTTGAATCGGCTTATCTGTTGAAGCTGGCGCTTTATGTAACCTGAATACTTGACCTGTAACTCAATTTCATGAGCAGTTTCAATGTCTTCTACTGGACTCACTTCAAGCGCCTCTAACAGAGGCTTATAATGTACCTCCTGGCGTCGCAAAAGTTGAGCTGCGGTACAGGGCCCAGAGATCTCCTGAATCTGAATATGGGCTAGACGTTTACGAACAGCTTCCGTGAGTTTTGGTCGAAACTCTTCGAGTCGTAAGAGCTCAGATTCTATTGCTTGCTGTTTTATCTTAAATTTTTCATATACTTCGTCGCAAATCAATCCAACCAGACGTCCAGTATCAGTTAATCGAAGGTCAGCATTTCCATGACGCAATAGTAAGCGGTATTCTGCCCGTGATGTAAACATGCGATAGGGCTCACGTGCGTCTTTTGTAATAAGATCATCAATTAAAACACCAATATAGGCTTGCGATCGGTCGAGCACTAATGGGGGCTCGGCTCGAAGTTTAAGGACTGCATTAATTCCAGCCATGAGGCCCTGCGCCGCTGCTTCCTCATATCCGGAAGTCCCATTGATTTGCCCCGCGTGGTAGAGACCATTTAACAGCTTAGTCTCTAGGGTCTGGTGCAGTTGCCGTGGTGGAAAATAGTCGTATTCAACCGCATAGCCAGGCTTGAGCATGGTGGCTTGCTCTAACCCGGGAATCGTTTTCAGAATTCCGGCCTGGACATCAACCGGCAAACTAGTGGAAATTCCGTTGGGATAAAACTCACGGCTATCCAACCCCTCAGGCTCAATAAAGACCTGGTGGCGTTCTTTGTCGGCAAAACGCACGACTTTGTCTTCAATCGATGGGCAATACCGAGGCCCCACCGATTCAATAATGCCGCTATAGAGCGGTGACCGGTCAAGATTGCGCTGGATCAGTTCGTGCGTTGCACGGTTGGTATGGGTCAAATGACAGGGGAGCTGACGGTTGGCAATTCGGTCGGTGCGATACGAAAACGGCACCGGCGGATCATCGCCAGGCTGAGGCGCCATTACGGAGAAATCGATAGTGGCTCCGTCTAAGCGAGGAGGCGTGCCGGTTTTGAGCCGGCCCACTTCGAACCCCAGGTCGCGCATACAATCGGACAGATGCTCGGCGGACGCCTCTCCGGCTCGTCCCGCAGGAAAATGATTCAGGCCGACATGGATAAGTCCCTTAAGAAATGTTCCCGATGTCAGAATAACAGCTTTTGCCTGTATGTGATCGCCGCGGTCTGTCACCACGCCTGTAATCGCGCCGGCATGCGTTAGCAAGCGATCGACCGTCCCTTCACCGATCGTCAGCCCTGCCTGCAGGCCCAACGTTCGTTGCATGGCGTCTCGGTACAGTTTCTTGTCGCATTGGACGCGGAGGGCCCGCACCGCCGGACCTTTGCTCGTGTTGATGAAGCGGAACTGGATGCCGGCTTGATCGGTGTTCCGCGCCATTTCTCCGCCCAGCGCATCGATTTCCTTTACCAGATGCCCTTTGGCGATTCCCCCGATTGCCGGGTTGCACGACATCTGTGCGATTCGGTCACGATCCATCGTGAGCAGTAAGGTGTGGGCACCCATGCGCGCCGCAGCCAAGGCGGCTTCGCAGCCGGCATGACCACCGCCCACCACAATGACGTCAACAGACTGTCCCATGTTCAACCTTGTCCTACTTCCCGATACAGAACTCTGAAAAGATTCGGCCGAGAATCTCGTCTGTCGTAATGGCGCCCGTAATTTCTCCGAGCGCGTCGGCGGCGGCGCGCACATCGATCGAGACAAACTCTCCGGCCATCCCGCACTGCACGGATTCGAGAGCCTGGCCTAGGGATTCACCTGCCCGGCGCAACGCATCACGATGCCGTACGTTCGTCACCGTGACGCCCTCCGCTGCCTCAAAGCCCTCGGACACAAGCTGAGCGCGAAGAGCCGACTTCACCGGTTCAATCCCCAATCCTGTTTTCGCCGAAACAACAAATACCGGATGACCTGCAAGCGCGGCATCTGTTTCCACTGTAACGGCAAGATCCGCCTTGTTCAGCACCACGACATGTTTACGATCCCTGGCTGCGCTCAAGAGCGCCCGATCATCGTTTGTGAGGAGCATGCTGCCATCCACGACCACTAACAGGAGGTCCGCCTCATTCTGCGCAGTACGCGTCCGTTTAATCCCTTCCTGCTCGACAATATCGTCCGTTTCCCGCACTCCTGCCGTATCAACCAAACGAATCATCACCCCGTCAAGATCGATAGATTCCTCAATGGCATCCCTCGTCGTCCCGGGAATGGCCGTCACAATCGCCCGTTCTTCCCTCAGCAGAAGGTTCAGCAGGCTGGATTTGCCGACATTCGGTCGGCCAAGGATGACGACTCGCGCGCCTTCCCGCAAGATCCGGCCCTCCTGTGCCGTGGTTTCCAGCCTCTGAATCACCGCACAGGCCTCGCTCACGATGCGAATCAGTTCATCGCGCTGAAGAAAAGAAATATCTTCGCCCACAAAATCAATCCCCGCTTCCACATGGGCCAATACCGTCAGAAGAGAGGTCCGAGCCTGTTCCACCTCGCGAGCGAGATCACCCCGTAATTGGCGTTGAGCGATATTCAATCCGGCGGATGATGTGGCCCTGATTGTATCGAGTACCGCTTCCGCCTGGGAAAGATCTAAGCGCCCGTTGAGAAAGGCCCGCTTCGTAAACTCTCCTGGTTCCGCCATCCGTGCGCCTGACTCAATACATACCGTGCAAACCATCCCCAGCACCAATGCTCCGCCATGAGATTGAATCTCCACCACGTCCTCTGCCGTATACGATCGAGGCCCTTTCATATAGACCACGAGCGCTTCGTCGAGGAGGCCCGATACAGGCAGGCGTTTGTGAAGGATGAGCGTCCCTTTCTGATTCTGTGAAGGGGGGATTACAAGATCGGCAAGATGCAGCGTATGGGAGGGAACCGATGAGAGGGGATCACCAGACCGAAGCCGAGCTACTTGGGAGGCGACAGCAAGCGCATGAGGACCACTCAGACGAACGATCCCAATACCGCCCTCGCCTGCGGGGGTGGCAATGGCACAAATCGTGTCTCCGAGTCCTCCATGCATGACGTCTCTTTCACTGTCAGGATGCTGAAAAAGTCCGCCAGCCTGTCTTGTTGATTTGGTTCATCTGGTCTATCTGGTTCAACCAAACAAACGAGACAGATCAGATAAACCAGATAGACCAACCAAGGAGACGCTTATGCGTTCGGGCTGCTGCTCTGTTCAGCCCCTGCCGAGGCCAGGGCCTTGTCGTTCAATAGAAAGCGATCCGTGATCAATTGTTGAGAGATGGTGAGAACATTGTTCGTCACCCAATACAATACAAGGCCTGCAGGGAAATTCACGAACAGGAATGTCAGACCAATCGGGAGCACCAACATGATCTTCGCCTGTGTCGGATCCATCGTGGTGGGCGTAATTTTCTGTTGGATAAACATCGTTGCCCCCATAAGGATCGGCAACACATAAAAGGGATCCTGCAGCGATAAATCTGTCACCCAGAGCATGAAAGGAGCTTGGCGCAAATCGATTGTCGTGTAGAGGACATTGAACAGGGCCACGAAGACCGGCATCTGTAAGAACATCGGGAGAAAGCCACCCAGTGGGTTCACTTTCTGTTCCCGATAGAGTTTCATTAATTCCTTGTTCAAACGGTCGCGGTCACCCTTGTATTTTTCCTGGACTTCTTTGATCTTCGGTTGAATCACCCGCATCATTCTCATCGACTTATAGCTCTTGTATTGCAACGGCACAAAGAGGATCTTGATAGCACAGGTTAGCAGGATGATGCTGATCCCATAGTTGGGGATATAGTCATGGACAAACCGCAATACATAAAAGATCGGCTTCGCGATCGCTTTCACAAAAGACCAACTGCCAAAAATGAAAAATCCGAAATCGATCATATCTTCCAAGCCCGCGTTCATCGAGCGAAGCGTGTCGTACTCCTTTGGGCCTGCATAAAGCTGAAGAGCGACGGGGGTGCCCCCCGGTGCGGGCATCCGTACCCCGGTCGATACAATCTGCTCGCCCTCGGTCTTGACCAACACGGACGTGCCCTGTTTCGGCAAAAACACGGAGAGAAAATATTTGTCATGCATGGCGGCCCACTGAACCGTCCCCTTCCGCTCAAGCTCCTTTTCCGGTGTCTCATTCTCAATTACCTCGTCCACCTGGGAGGCCGATCCGATCACACCGATAAACCCAGTACCCCATTCCACAATTCCGAAGTTCGTCCCCAACACGACATCATAGGGGTCGGTCACTCCTTCCAAGTCAACTGATACATCCACCACATAACTATCGTGATGAAAGGACAGCTTTTTCTCCACGCCGATATGGGTGATTGGATCGTGGAACCGCATCGTGACATGCCCGACAGGATGCGCGGCATCGAGGCTGGTGAAATCCTTTTCAATAGTATAGAGGCCTTCACGAACCGTCTTGTCGATGTCGGCATTCGTGACTGTAATCGAGAGTGGACCCTTGAATTTCCCCCCGTGATACACGAGCTGCACCGGCTTTTTTTCCGGAGGCGACGTGTGGTACCGCTTAAGCTCCCACGTTCGAATTACCCCACCACGATTCGACAGTCCGACCCGAACCAGGTCGGTTTCAATCGTCACCGTCTGTTCCAATATTGTCGGTAAAATATCCGAGGAGGAAGTGCCTGATTTTTGACCGGATTTGGATGATAGGCTCGAACCGGTCGAA
>JANOJM010000061.1:0-17767 GCA_031418735.1 Nitrospiraceae bacterium
CCCAGAATGATTACCGCCGCTTGGGGATCGTATGCGCGGATTTCTTTGAGGACGGTCAGCCCGTCCATTTCAGGCATGCGAAGATCAAGAATGGTAACGCGCGGGGCATGCTGGCGGAAGAGGGTCAGTCCTTCAAACCCGCTCGTCGCCGACAGCACCTGATACCCATTTCGGTTGAAGACGGACTTGATCAGATCGCAATTCATGCGATCGTCGTCGATGACCAAAAGCTTGACCATGGCTCAGCCTAACACAGGCGATGCCGACGGAGAAGAAAATGACAGGATCTCACCGGGATCGACGCAGGATTGCCACGCAAGATAGGCTGAGGTCGAGGTCAAGGTTGAGCAAAGAATTGACTGCCTTGATCTCACCCTTCAGCCTGAACCTTAACCTTCCATAACGCTGGTGAACTTTTTCAGCATCCTGTCATGCGGAGGGCGGCGCCGATGCCCCGATAAGCGCGTCCACGAACGCGTCGCTCTGGAAATCCTGCAGATCCTCAACTGACTCCCCGACTCCGATGAGCCTCACGGGCAACTTGAGTTCCTCAGCAATCGCGACGACGATCCCTCCGCGAGCAGTGCCGTCGAGCTTCGTCAGGACCAAGCCGGTAATACCGACCGCTTGATGGAATTGACGGGCTTGTGACAGGGCGTTTTGTCCAACCGTGGCGTCCAACACAAGGAGCACTTCGTGCGGTGCGCCAGGGCATTCCTGCCCGATGACGCGCGTGATCTTGCGGAGTTCGTCCATGAGATTCGATTTCGTATGCAGCCGGCCGGCCGTATCGATCAAAACGACATCCACCTGCCGCGCTTTCGCTGCAGCAATTCCATCGAATGCAACAGCGGCCGGGTCGGCTCCATGGCGGTGACAAATCACATCGACGCCGACTCTGTCAGCCCAGACTTGCAGCTGATCGATCGCCGCCGCACGAAAGGTATCAGCTGCTACAAGCAAAGGCGCCTTTCCCGCCTGCACCAGCCGTTGTGCGATCTTGGCGATCGTGGTGGTCTTGCCGACACCGTTTACGCCCACCGCCAGGATGACGAAAGGCTTGGGGCCTTTCGCAAGCAACGCCTCCAACGATAGCCCTTGCACGGGCGTCAGCACATCGAGCAGGGTTTCCCGCAATACTCTATGAACCTGACCAGGTTGTGAGGCATCGGTTCCTTGAAGCTGTTTTTTGAGACGCTCCAACACACGATCTACGACGCTGGTGCCGAGATCGGAGGCGATGAGGGCCGCTTCGAATTCTTCCAACAGGGCAGGATCCGCCGCACGGCCCAGCAGCCGATCCATGGATCCGCGAACGACATCGCGCGTTTTGGTGAGCCCGTCGCTCAGTCGCTGCAACCATCCCATAGATTTACTCGTGACCTCAGCCTGATCGTTTCGGCAATCGCACAATCGACCGCAGTATCATCCGTTCACGACGCTGCATCCGTCGCGCTTCTTTCTCGCCCCGCTCATGGTCATAGCCGCAGAGATGCAAAATGCCATGGACCAAGAGCACCGCCAACTCTTCGTCCAGCGATCGTTGGCCCTGTTTCGCTTGGCGGGCTGCCATCGGCACTGCAATCACTACGTCACCCAATGGCCTTGGCGTAAGGCGTGAGGCGTGAGGCGTAGGGGCATCCCGCATGGCAAAGGCCAACACGTCGGTTGTGCGATCCTTGCCCCGATACCGGCGATTGAGGCCCCGCATCCGCTGATCGCCCACGAACAGGATGCCCAGCTCCGCCGACGTTTCCCCGACATCGGCAAGAATCGCCCGGGCCGATCGTTCCAGACGCATCTGGTCAAACGTGATACGCCGAACCCGACTTTGCATATGGATCAGCATTGTAACAACTCAGGTGTTCAGACTGAAGGCTCGAAGCTTTGTGTGATCACGCACAATTGACCCCTATAGCCTTCAGCCTATCTACCTGAATAGCTACCCTGAATCAATGTGACTGGCCCCAAGGGCCCGTGAGCGGTGAAGAAGAAGTGGCAGGCTTCGGCTGCTTATTTTGCGGCGCAGATGACGGTCGCCGCCCAGTTGTGCCGGATGAGTGGCCGGAAGACTGAGCGGGGTTCTGATGCTGATCGTAGGCTTTGATAATGTCCTGCACCAACTTGTGGCGGACCACGTCCCGCTCGTCGAAGTAGACGAATTCGATGCCCTCGACGTCGCGCAGAATCTCCCGCACCTCGATCAGGCCGGAGACCCGTTCAGGCGGCAGATCCACCTGCGTGATGTCGCCTGTAACAACCACCTTGGAATGGAAACCAAGCCGGGTGAGAAACATCTTCATTTGCTCCGCCGTGGCGTTCTGCGCTTCGTCGAGAATGACGAACGAGTCGTTCAACGTGCGGCCCCGCATAAAGCCGAGTGGCGCAATTTCGATGTCGCCCCGCTCGATCGCGCGCGTCGCTCGTTCCATATCCATCATGTCAAACAGGGCGTCGTACAGAGGGCGGAGATAGGGGTTCACTTTGGCATACATATCGCCGGGTAAAAAGCCGATCTTTTCGCCCGCCTCAACAGCCGGCCGCGCCAGAATGATGCGGCTCACTTCTTTCTTCATAAGGGCACTGACCGCCATCGCCATCGCCAAATAGGTCTTGCCGGTCCCAGCGGGGCCGATGCCGATCACGATGTCGTGCGTCTCAATGGCTTCGATATAGGCTTTTTGCGTCGGCGTTTTCGGCGCGACAAAACGTTTCTTGGTGACAATGGTGGCCGCATTGGCGAGGAGTTCCTTGATCGGAGTCTCGGGACTCTGCCGGAGCGCGCTCAAGGCGTGGGTAATGTCGTCCGGCTGGAGAACCATCCCGTCGTTGGCAAGGGTGGCAAGTTCCATGAGGATACGTTCCGCGTGGCGAGTGGCGTCTGCCGTACCGTCGAGGGTGAGTTCTTCTCCGCGCGCCGAGAGGCGCACACCGAGGTCTTCTTCGATCAGCTTGAGGTGCTGGTCGTGATGACCGAACAAAACAGCGGTATTGGTGCCTTCTCTAAGTTTAAGTTTACGCACGCGAAGTTTGTGATGATACTGACATAGCGTGAGAAAACTTTAGCAGAATATGGAGGGAGCTGACAAGGGAACACCCGGTTTACGACGAAGGCAGCGTCAGGGAGAATTCCTGGAAGGCCCGGCCTGACAGACTATCTTCGACCGTGACACGCACCTGGTGGATCCCTGTCAGGCCAGCCGGGACCAGCCATTCAATTCGCCCGGTCGCTGGGTCGATCTTCATGCCGGAAGGAGCAGTGGGCAATGTATAGGCCAACGGATCACCTTCAGGATCCTTGGCCACGACAAGATATTCATAGTGAGTCCGATCCACGAGCGGAGCGGGCGCGGACAGAATGGTGGGAGGATTATTCGTCAGTGAAACCGGCGCGGATCGTACCTCTCTTCCTGTACCAAATCTATCTTTTGGAGTGACCCCCACTACAACCACATCTCCGCGCGCAAACCCGGCCGTGTCGAGACCGTTCTCATCGTGACCTGACACGAGTTCACCGTTCCGCCACCATCGATAGAGATACCCTACCTCATCCGCATCGGCATCCGCTCCTTCAACCAACGCCAAGGCCCGAACACCAGGCCTAATTTCTGAGGGATCGAGCACAACCCGAGACACCAGGGGCACGGTATTTCCAACCGAACCGCCCTGGAATCGTTGCGTGATGCCCGCGCTCTTGCCGTCAGTCACCACGACCTCTACGCCGACAATATCGCCTCGCTTGAGCGACTGCGGCAATAGCGTCTCGCTGGTCTGCCCGGAGACGGAAATCCCATTCACCAACCATTGGTAGCGAATCGTGACGGGGTCACCGTCAGGATCGACGGCCTCTATCTGGGCGACAGCCGGCCCGGCCAATGTCAGAGGATTGGGTACGATGCGAGCGAGTTGAATGCTGGGAGGGTGGTTCTCCGATGAAGCTGCGGAGAGGACACCAGTTTGCGTTGGTTCCGAAAAACATCCAGCCAGAAGACTGACCGTCGCAATCGTGACAGCGAGTGAGGGAGAATAGGGACACGAGCGAGACAAGGATCCGTCTCTCTCATGTCCCATGGCTCCATGCGCTTTCGTTACGTGCGGTCGGTGACCCATGAGACGTACTTACTCCAGGGTTTGGTTCCGCTGATACAGAATGAGGTGAGCGCACCGCTACTGGACTGGACGTACCCAGTCAACCGACCACTGCACCCCCCTCCCACGCTGCCGCTCCCCTGGGCGCCGATTTGGATGGACACCTGGGAGGCGACTCCGCCGGAGCCAAGACTCATCGATTTATTGACGACCATATTCGTCGTGCCCGTCGTACCGATGACCGGCTCTTTCGGGGCACTTCCGGTTCGGTAATGTAGCGCATAGAGGATGCTGTTTCCCGAATCGCTGCACATGTCGCTGACCGGCGTGAACGAGGGGAAGAAGACGAGTCCTGCGACCACCGTCGTCGGTGTGACGACTCGTTCGCCCGCCGCCATGGCCATGTACCATCCGTCCATCGCGTTGGCAGGGGTGGTGCCCTTAATCTTGTCGATGAGCCCCGCGAAGGTTGTCACACCGGTCACATTCGTCACTTCGTTGCCGGTGCAGACAATACAGACTGCGGCATTCGTCACGTTCAGAAGATCGTTACGCTCGCAATTAGTCGCACTCGTTTGCGTACAACTGCCCGAGAGGACAGGATCCTTGATGCCGATGAAATGCTGGACATCGGCGTTTGTCTTATCGAGCGTGTCAAAGTACCGCCCCGTACCGAAAAACACCCAGACCTTGTTACTATCGTCCTTCGTCGCGCTGGGTTGCGCGGCGGTCGGTCCCACCAACGTAGCGCCTGTACAGGGCGAAGGTGTGCAAGAAAAAGTCGAGGTCAGCACAGTCGGAATATGAGGCACCCCGCCCCAGGGCAAGCTGTCGCACACAGCCATACCGGTACAGCCTTGGGTCGTGAGGCGATACATTGCCCCCTTCCACTTCGGTGCAGTTGGCGGCACAGCTGGGCCAGTGTCGCAGATCGAAGCAGCAGTATTACACATGACAGTCCCGCCATAGAGCGAGTCCACCCGGTAGTCTAAGTCGACGTCGACCGAGAGCAGGTTTCCCATGAAGGAATTGGCAGCGCTGGTGGCGAGGGTCGGCTCCTTCACCCCTGTTTTTAAGTTCCATGCGTAGAACCGGCTCGTTTGCGTGTTGCTGGTATTCTTTGGCAGATAATCGTATCCCACAGGGCCAGAGCCCACGACCATGAACCAGGATTCATAAGTCATGCTGGTCTTCCCATCCGTGGCAGAGTTCGCCCGCACGATGGCGGGATAGCCCGTCGTCAATCCCAACGTGGAATCTGTAAAGGACCAGAGAAGCTTGGGATCCTCTTCAGGGTTGGTGATATCGAGGACAAAATAGGAGGACAACATGTCGCGTGCGGTCCCGTCCGTGATGCTCATCTTCGGCGCACCCTGAGCAGCCACACAACTGGTACAGCTGCCGCCGAGCCTCATACCGACGATCACGATCGTGCCCCACCCGTTTACATGGTCGGTATTGGCCTGCCCGGTAATGCACGAAGGCGGCACAGTACCGGTTCCTGCGCAGAACATGCGCACGTCAGTGACTTTCGGCTTCAAGTCCACATAGTAGGAATGGCTATAGGCTGGATCGGTCAGCCATTTAAGTTGGGGAAGTAATTGCATGGGGATGAACCCCCACAGTTCTTCGCCCAGTGCCGGCGTATTCGTCACAGCCGAGTCAGGCGCGATGCGCTGCGTCAAGTACCGCCCGTGCTCGACGACTGGGAGGGCGGAGCTGCCTGTGCTCGGATCGTCACCGGGGTAGTAGAATCCCCCGTTGAATGCATGGAGCATCCCGTCGTTCGCCCCTTCATAGACTACACTTCGACGATTCTTCCATTTAACATAGAAGGGTGTATAGGTCCCATCCCCGTAGATCAAGTCATAGCGCTCTCTGGGAGCTCCGACGAAGGTCGGGGTCGAGTGGATCGGATCTCCCAACTTCCACGTGGTCAGCGGGCCGGTCCCGGTCGGGATTCTGATTTCTCGCGGACGATAACCAGTGACTGATTCACCACGAATATACTTGATGATGTCGGCCGCCTCATTAGTGGTAGCGGCTTTCAGATACGGCTGTAATGTCGTACGATTGTCCACTGGAAGCGGAACATACGAACCATAGTCGAACTGGATGACCACCGGGGTTCCGGCGGTCGGCTCCGTCCAGGTAAAGAGCTTCCTCGTCGAGGCGGTGCGTAAGGCCAGTTGTTTGCCCGCTTCCCATATCCCTTGTATTTCCTTTAAACTGACCGATTCATAGGCGGTAGTCGAATCGGCCACCCCATCACCATTGTCATCCTTATATCGATCGACAAACACGTCGCCGGTCGCGCTGTCGTAGCGCGTCCGCATGATATTGTCCACGGTCGTACCGCTGCTTGCGTAGATCAGTTTTCCATCAGCGGTTCCGCCGGCACCACCCCGATCTTCCCGAATGTTCCCATAGGCATCGAGGAACAGGCCCTGCGTAAAACCGGTCCATTTGATCTCATTCAACCCTTCGGTGGTCGAGGGGTAGAAATAGGCCTGGTAGAGCGACCCTTCTCCGGTCGAAGAGGACGCCAAGACCGACACAGATGTTCCGGAGGAGCTTTTGCTCAGGAGACTCGTAATGGTGGCTTCTAACCGACTCCGCATGGCGAACGCATCGTTGGATTCAAAATAGGTGTCCGGCACACCATCCGGGGCTGCGGCACCTGTGTCATTGTTTATCTTGTCCCATTCTTCGGGCAAATCCGGCGTGCCAGATGCATTCCGATCTTCGAACCCACCCATTTTGGCTGCGTCTCTGAGAATGTTGATCCCGGACCCGAAAGCCAAGAAGGTATAGATAGTGAGGTTTTGTGTTCCAACGAGGGCCTGCCCAGCCACGCCCAGATTCGGCACAGTCGCCTGCCGTATGTCAGTCGTATGGAGCCAGTAGGCAATGTCGTCGAGATAGTGACTTCCTCGGCTGTTGCAGGAGTCGGCATTGGGACCGCCGAAATATGACGAACAATTGTCATGGTGATCATTTAATGCCGCATGATCCAATGCCGGGTGTCCAACCGCGTGGAGGGGCTGAGCGCCCACACCAGCAGGCAATTTGGCATCTCTGGTACAACCCTGCGCCGACCCGCAGTGGGGGCTGGCGCCATGGGCATTGGCCGTGTGGGCCAAGTCCTGAAGGGCAGATGGAATGCTCTCATCCTGTGTCGGAGCCCCGTCGGTAAAGATGATTACAAAGCTCTTACAACAACGAACCGCCTGAAGCGTCCCGGCCCAGGTCGCGTCAAACCAGTAGGGGTCGCCGATACCGCCAGGATTCACGACGTAGCTGCCGGCAAAGGCCGGCGGCAACTGCGCATAATAGCGGCCCGCCTCGTACAGCGCTTCGGACAGCGGAGTCCAGGTGGACCCGCCCGTGTTATCTATCTGGGTCATGACCGTCGCGATCGACGATCCAATCGGAGCTAACACCGTCCCCGCTTGCGCATCCCCGTCGAATTCCATGAGCCCGAATCGCGCCCTGGTTCCGACGTCCTGCAACACGCCGCCGGCCGGCACTGTCACTTGAGCTTTGATCGTGTACTGCGTTTCCACAAAGGCATCCCCGTTGGTGCAGGAGTTATCGGGCCCCGCAATTTGGAAAGGCCCACCAACAGGGAAGTTTGGCGCTGTATTATCCACACAAAACGTACCGGCCAAGCCACCATTCACTTTCAGATAAAAATACGCGGGCGATGTGCCTGGGATATTTCCAGCCGGCATTAGATTGGTTAGCGATGCCGTTGGGATACTGACTCCGTCTATTCTGGCCGCTGTCGTCTGCCCTAGCAAGCTCGCCGTACACTTGCCTGCCGCATCTCTCGCGGCGGAACAATTGCCCCCCGTCATGGCAAACTTCGCGATATCGATTCGCCGCATCGTCACGTAGTTCAGCAGATTTCCGCTCCAGCGAAATAAACCGCTGGTGCAGGTCCCAGGTATGGCAGGATCAGCCGTGCCTGTATTGGGCACAAACTGACCGCCGGTATAGTTGTAACACTCGGTTGGTGTGAAGATTCCTCCGTAAACGGTGGCGTTATTAAAGGGCGTCGCCGGAATCCATGGAGTGGCAGGCGCGACAGCTCCCTTATAGGCCAGGATATTCATACTGCCTGAATTGTCCATCAAGAGCAGCACGTTCGGAGGTACGGCTGTGTTGATGAAGGGCGGGATCGTTTTATAGTCGTTCATGACCTGGGCCTGGGCGGCCACAGGCGAGAACAGCGCTCCCATCAACAAGAGCACTGCCACGGTGAATCTGGTGCGTGCTGAGTGTCTCATGGTCACGTCCCTCCTCATCTGACTCGGTGTTGCTCGAACATTCATTCCATTCGACTACTTGGGCAATATCAGTACGATGATATCGATCGCTCCGCTTTTCAGGTGATATTGCACATAGGTTCCTGTAACGAAATCTTTGACTTCCCGCTGATTCCCGCCATCGTCCGAGACCATCACGCCGGTGGCCAGCGGATATACAGTCCCGTCGATGGAGAGCGCTTTTCCCCAGTTCGCGGTGACCTCACCAGAAACGCGCTGGATCAAAGCCGGCATTGATGACTCTGGCTCATCCGCCCACGCAATCCGACTCGTCATAAGAGACAGGCTGCCGGTGAGGCCCATCGCCATTGTGAGGATCAATCCATAGCCGATCCATCCGGATGACTGGCCGACTCGTTGCCTCCGAGGCTCAACTCGATGTGATGGCTGGTTCTTCATATCGCTTCCTCCCAAGAGTCTTAGATCTGTTTCTGACAGCCTTCGCCCGTGATCACGCAAGCATAGATGGACGTGATCCGGTTCTTAGCCCCGGTTGCCACTTGGCTGGCGACGCAATCGATGCGGTAATAGATGTAGACCGACCCGCCGCCGCCCTTATCATAGGCAGCCCCAAACTCAAGCGACGCCCCGGGAATCGGCACAACATAGAGCCGATCGATATCTCCGTTCACCAAATATCCGTTGATGGTGACCGACGTGTCTGCCGAAGCTGTAGTCGTATCATCGAGGTCGTTGTCTCTCTGCCCCATGATTTCCTGTTGCAACAGCCCATATCCGGCTGCCCCTGCGTTGGCCCCTGTGACTGGGGGGGAAAGCGCAGCCGGCAGCGTCCCTGCAAGCAACGTTTGCTGGATGATGTTGACGGCCGTGCCGACGCAAGACTCTGATGCGGCATTGCCCGCTTCAGCCGTTCGGGAGAAACCGGCTATACGATTTTCCAGGCTTGATACCGTGAGCGAGCCGATCCCGATCACGGTCAAGATGATCAAGAACATCATCACCGTCAGCATAGTGATCCCCTGCTGATCCTTGGCTAGACTTCCCTTTGTGATCCCTGCGAAACGCTGAATGTCCATGTCAGTTTCCTATATTTCTGGTTTCGATCGTTCTCGTCAGTACCCGCCGCCGCTGCGTCAGAGGATAGGTCGCTGTGCTGAAATCGTTACCGGCCCCTCCAGGCGCGATGAATACGCCGTTCGCCGGATTATGATCTTCGATAATGAGGGGGGCGATCGTATTGTTGGCGGGCCTGCTCCCCTCCGACGTTCCCTGGTCAGGACTGGTTTCACGGGCGACAATGGTAATGCGCGCCAAGCTGATCGTGTCCGCAGACATCGGAGTGGCAAACCAGGCTGGCGCGGCGGCCCAATCAGTGTTGGATACGAAGTCCAACGCGTCGAACCCCGCGGCTGACCCTGTCATGTCATCAACCGCCCGGTTAGGGGTCGCCGTCACACAGCCATCGCAGGCATAGGCGATTTGCAGATCTTCGATGCCATCCACCACGGGAACACAGGGGCTTCCGGCAATATTGCAGTCTAAGCCCGCGACGGCGCCTCGCACCAGACAGGGAGCCGTACCACCGCATATATTGGCCGCATCGGGCGGAGGGATGACTTGATAGGTAATGCATTGCAGCGCAAAGACGCGCGTCCCAGCCAGCCCGCTCGGAAACACAGTCGTGGCACCAAGCGGGTCGTTGAAGGTAATCGTGTCGGCCGCCACCGACTTTACGGTCCCGGAGAACGATCCCCCGAGCGAAAAAATAGAACCAGCCGTCTTATAGTTCGCAGGTATAGTCGCTACCGCTCCGGCTTGCAGTGTGATGTCCGCGCCGGTAGAACCGGGCAACAGGGGGTTCGGTTGGGGTTGAACGGCAAGCGTCCAGAGCGGCGCCACCGAGCTCGTAAACGGCACGACCATCGACACTCGATCGGGGCCCTTGTCGTTTATGGCGTTTAGTGCGCCCAAATTGACATTGTCCCTCGGCATAATGCCCCTCGTACACCCGCCAACAGCGCCGGTCATTCCAAAACCGGCGATCTTGAGATCTTCTGCCAACAGATCCATAGCTATCCGCGCGTTCTGCTGGGTTTGTGCCACTTGGTTGTTCGTGCGAGAGGCCTTGTCGCTACCTGTTAAGACGGTGCCGGCCATAGCGACCACCGCCACGCCAATGACCGTCGCCACCATCACCTCGATGAGGCTCATTCCCGCTTCTTCACGTTTCTTCCAGCGCTCTCGTCCTACCATAGTCGTCCCCTCATCCCATCCGCTTCTACTCCGGCGCAATAATCATCCCAACGGACACCGTATGTGCAGTGGCAGCGATGGTATCCCCCTTGTCGCCGGTCCATGTCACCGTCACGAGAACATTGGTTTGGTTCAATGGCGGCACAGTCACTATCGGTACCGCTGTCACCCTACCCCTCACGCCCATCAGCCGCGAACCGGCAAGCCTGGTTTGCCACTGGGTATAGTCACCGTTGGCCATCACCTGCCCCACAGGCGGCTGCGTACCAGCATTCGTGGTATCGATGAGGTTATAGGCCGTGGCGTTCCATTTGTTGAACTGGATGCGCTCGATCATATCGGTCGCCAGGTTCGAGGCCACCGTCAATTGGTTTGCATTCGTGTTTCGCCCAAGCGCGATCCCCTGCATGCCGGCGAGTGCGAGAAGACCCACGGACAGGATCACGATGGACACCATGACCTCTATGAGCGTGAACCCCGATTCGTTTCTGCGGATCATCAGCGATGACATAGCCAGACGAGCTCTTGATTTCATTTCCTTTATGGACATGCTGCTTTTTTGCACACCATGACCCTCCCGCCTGGAGTCACTGTCACGGAATACGTTGTGCCCAGGGTATTGGAAAGCTGCAATGTGGTGTTGGCAGCCGCCGTGCTCAATCCTCGAGGTGTAAACCCAACCCCCGCCGCCGGGCTCGCGAGCGAACAAGGAGCAGGACCGCCACAGACTTCCGCGGGAAGAACCTCATTCGCCAACAGTCCACCTCCGTACTGAATATTCCACCTACCGCCTGCAACCGCCAAATTCAAAGTCATCGTCGCATTCCTCGTTCTGGCCGCAACCCTGGCATAGTTCACGCTCGAGGCGAGCCCTGATGTGGCCTGAGATAACTGATAGTTCGGAACCCAGCGGAGATAGCTTGGCACAGCTATCGCGGTTCCAATTCCTATGATAGCGACCACAATCATGACCTCAATCAGGGTAAACCCAGCCTCTCGATCTCGTATTGCGTTGACATGTGGCTGATGAGTAGACATATCGCCGTAAGGGAGTGAGCAAGGGCCATGCCGTCAAAAGATCACCGTGCATCCTTACTAACCAGTTGACTTTACAGTCATTCATTGTCTATTGAGCGGGCGATTTTTACCGTTTCTGGCGCAGCTGGACGACAAATTTCGGCGCAACGACTGTACATATTCGGGCTTCCTCTCTAGGCCAGCGTTGTGATTGTCTATGGTGAGGGAAATTCAGGCGGACACTAGAATTGAAACGAGGAACTTGGGTGATTCTTGCGCGGTGATGTATGAAAAACTATGGGAAAGAGTTCAATTGGAAGACGTAGCGAACTGACGCGTGAGGAAAAAGGTCTCTCGCGGCATGACATTAGAACGTTACTTCATTGCCACGGCCCTGACCTGCTGATAGGTGGTCTCTCCGCGCAGGGCTTTTTGTATCCCATCTTGTACCAAGGTCGCCATCCCTTCTTTCATTGCCAGGCTGAGCATATCAGCAGTCCTGGCTCTGGATTGGATCAACCGTTTCATCTCTTCCGATCCTCTTAACAGTTCGTGCAAGGGCACTCGCCCCTTGAAGCCGGTTCGGTTGCAAGCCTCGCAGCCTCGCCCACGGTACAGACTCCAATCGGCTCGGTACTCGATGCCGAGGGTGGGCCAGTCCTGTGCGCCATACCCCTGCACCAGTTCGTCGTACTCCTGTCGATTCGGATGATAGGCCTCCTTGCACTGCATGCAGATCCGTTTGCAGAGACGCTGGGCAAGCACCCCCAACATGGCATCGGCAAAATTGAACGAGTCGCACCCAAGGTCCAGCAGACGGATCACCGTTTCAACCGCACTGTTCGTGTGGAGCGTGCTGAGCACCAAATGGCCGGTCAACGAGGCCTCGATGGCGATGTCGGACGTTTCTTTGTCCCTCATCTCGCCGATCATAATAACGTCTGGGTCGGCGCGCAGAAACGCCCGCATCGCAGTCGCGAAGGTGAGGCCGATCTTCGAATGGACCTGGACTTGGCGGAGACCGTCCTGGGTGATTTCAACTGGGTCTTCGGCCGTCCAAATTTTTCGTTCGTCTGTATTGATGTGCTTGAGAATCGCATGCAAGGTTGTTGTCTTGCCGGACCCGGTCGGTCCGACGCACAAGATGATCCCGTAGGGCTTCTCTGCGATGGCTTGCATGGCCTGCAAAGTGTCTGGAGCAAAGTCCATCGCGGCGAGCGGCATCGGGTGCTTGGCCGTCAGGAGCCGTAGCACGACATCTTCGTCCTGTCCTGAGGTAGGCAGGGTCGCGACACGCAGTTCCACCTCTCGATCCTTCGCCAGCCGGTACCGGATCTTGCCATCTTGAGGTTTGCGCCGTTCCGCGATGTCGAGGTTGGCCATGATCTTGATGCGTGACACGACCGCGCGCCGATAGGCTGCAGGAATCCCCATGTAGGTGAAGCAGGTACCGTCGATGCGCAGGCGCACAGCCACATCTTTACGCTCTTCGTATGGCTCGATGTGAATGTCCGAGGCGCCGAGGCGGTCGGCTTCGGCAATCACTTGATTCGTCAGCCGCACAATGGCTGAGTCGTTCTCATCGATCCCGCAGGATAGGGGATCGATGGCTGGCTCAAGATGGATTTCATTGATCAACTCACCGAGAATGGAACCGATGGATCCGCCGGTTCCCTGCCCTCTGGCCAGATGAAGAAATTGTTCGATGTCCCGGCGCAGGCCTACGGCATAGCGAATGGTCATTCCAGGAAATGCGCGCCGCACGTCCCAACCCTTGTCGAGATCGTGCGGATCGCTGGTGAGCACGTCGATCAATGAGCCTCGCCGGGCGATCGGCAACCAGAGGTTCTTCCTAAGATAGTCGAGGTTGAGCGTTTTCAACAGGTCGGAGTCGATGACCGTTCGCTCGTCATAGGGCAGGTAGGAACATTGATAATACTCGCTCAGGGCGGACCCTAAGGCGTCCTTCGGAACACGATAGCGGTCGAGAAGCAGCGTTTCGAGATCGCCACTACCATCCTTTGAATCGTCGACCGCCGCCAATACGTCGGCCTGACTGATGATTCCGCGATAGACCAGCGTATCCAGCACGTTCTGTTCAATCGTGCAACGATAGAGTTTCGACCAACGGCTGCCCTTCTTTCCTCCAGTCCCTCCAGCCACCAAATCTGTCTCGACCGTCACGCGCAATGCCTTTCGTTCTCAGATTCTCCCTGGCAGACTACGGGAAAGCTCAGTGGGCAGGTCGAAATTTTATCGTTCGGTACGTTTGAAATGACATGGACATCTCACGCAGGATGCTCAAAAAGGCCGTCCAGCAAGGCCGCAGCGAGCGAAGAGGCGAGGCGTACGCTTCGGTACGTTAAGCCTCTGCGCGCAGCGAGAACGAAGCTGGCGGCCTTTTTCAGCATCCTGTCAATACTTCGCCAGCCAGGTTCCCGGCGCCCTATACACAACCGGAACTCCTCGAAACAGTCCCTGCGCCAAATCGGCGTTGTACCAGACCTCGATACCGATGCCGGTTCTGATCGACGTCACGCTCTGCCCTGCCATCATCGCCCCGTACAGGCGAGTAGATCGTTCCGTCCTGATCGCGCCAGCCGCATACAGCAGACCGTTGACGTGGATGCCGGATAATTGCACCGGTACCCTTGCCCCTAGCGACTCTGTCCCAAGCTGCGATGGGCTGAGGGCTGGGACAGACTTCCCTGCTGCGCGAGGCCTGCAGACCACATGACCCTGCACGACCAGAAGCCCTTCAAAATAGTCTGTATCCAGCACCAACGTTCCCATATTATCGGCACGCGGCGCTTGTCCATCGACTGTGTCGATAAAGACCAATCCACGATGGTCTCCGATGATCTGAGATTCCAGCGCGTCTGCCGGCGTGATTCCCTGATCCGAGTCCGGGGCCCCCTGCGGATGGAGTAGCCCCATACGATCGAGCCGATAATAGGTTCCCCAGCGCAGTGCGATCTTCTTGATCGAGTCGTAACCCCACTGATCGAGCCTCACCCCAGGCGTCGGATATTGCTGCTGGTGCACATTTTCAGGAAGCGGAGGATTCGCCCCTTGCCCTGGCGGAGGAGCGATAACCAAAACGGTCCCTCCAATCCAATATTCCGTCCAACGATCCTGCGCATACGGCATCTCGTAATATGACTGACCGGTCACTGGAGCCCCTGTGCTCTTGAGAGTAAGATCTTCGACTCGCTGCACCGCGAGATCGCCCAATACCCGTTGATCGCCCCAATGGACCATGACGGGAGACTCACTGCCTGGCTGCATGGCGCCGAGAGTCTGTCCAACTTGCACCGCCGAACGAACCGCGGGAATTGACAGGGCCCCAAGCTGAAGCTGAACCGTTCGTGTGACCGGCCGGTGATCGACCGTCGTGGCCGTGACCTCAACCGTACTCAGCAAGCCTGGCTGCAGAGGGCCATACATTTTCAACTTCAATATGCGGCCAAGTCCTCCCAGGGCATTGGGAAATCCGCTGGGCGAATCGTTGAGCGTCTGATTGTCCGCCTGGTTTGCCGCATCAAGGAGGATGTCGGGACGGTCAGCAGTCCCGATAAACTGCGAACGCCCCGCTACATCGAAGAACGATGGTCCGCTGGTGAGATCTCCTTGACGCTTCACGAGCAATCCAGCCACCGATGTCGGAGTGACAGTTGGATCGTGGAACCAACTCACGACCACATCCGCCGCACCGTCGGCCAGCTGCTGCGCGACGTTGTCCTCTTTCATGGCGCTGACGCCCGGTCCATCCTGACCTGCCAGATACAGAGAGGTCATGCCGGCGACCCCAAGCAGAACGATCAGCATGAGCGACGCGAGAAGCACGTGCCCCTCGTCGCAACGATCCATGAATCCGGATGCGCGCCGTTCTTCCATCTTCATCTTCTCACTCCCATAATCATTGGTGGCGCAGCCATTACGCCCTGAGGCTGATTTCTCGAACCGCGCGAATCCCTCGATCGGACATCTTCACCTCAACGACAACCAGCTTGACGAGCGCTGGTTGTGTTACAGCCTGCCCCATTTCATCCCAGTATGAAAACCGAGCCTCTCTGATATCTCCGACCAGGACACTTGCGCCTCCATCAACCTGTCGCAGCAACCTCAGAACACCCTGGTCATCACGACGACTGTAGTAACGGACGCGATTCAGGAGGGAGACGGAGGCTCCGGATGGAATTGCCCCCGTCAGCGGCTGCCTTATCGTCAATAGATGCCGTTGTCCGTCACGAGCCAGGGTCAGCGTCTCACAGCGATCGGCCCAGCAGGCCACAATGGTCTTCCGATTATCCCACCCTCGCCCATCTTCAACCGACAGAGCCGTTTGACCGATCGACGCCGTTGCCGTGACCGTCGTCGAGAGGCCTTGCAGATTCGCCGAAAATGCCACTGAGTCCGCAGCCGTCAGGGTGAGAGACCCAGACCCAGCGAGCCGCAATTCCTGCTCAAGAACTTCTAACCCGAGGCGAAGATCTTGCTGTTGCGCGGCCTCGCGTTGTTGCTTCATAAACTGCTGCTGGAAATAGGACAGGGCTTGAAGCGTCGCGCCCAAGACGACCAACCCAGCCGCCATGGCAAACATCAGCTCAATCAGGCTGGTCCCTGTCTCCGTCCGTACTCTATGGTGCATGCCTCTTGTATGCTGTCCTGGCCTCATCCTGTCACTCCCAGTGCTGCGCGTCACCGGCTCCCAACGAACAGGGGATTGGCCCGCAGGGTGCCGACTCGTACTTCACGCTGGCCCTCACCGACAGCGTAGACTGCGCGCGCTTCAATCAGAGCATGCCCTGAGGCCGACAGTGAGCCGGAGCGGCTTGGCGTCACCATCCAAACCAATTGAACGCCATCCTGGTCCCAACTACCGGAATACACCCCGTCGCCGGCCAGCACATCGCCGCCTGCTCCATCATCATGCATGACAAGGTCCGGAACACCATCGCGATTCAGATCGTCCAGCAAAAGACGATCCCATCTCACAGATCGTTTCGCTTCGATCCGCGATTCCGCCATCGCCAGGGCACGCGTCGCCAACGTGCCTGTTCGAAGACTTCGTTCTGCCGCCTGAAACGCCCCCATCGCACCGGCCAGTCCAATCATTGTCAGCGCCATAGCCACCAGCACTTCGGCGAAACTGGCTCCGCCCTCTGTATGAAATAATCGACCCCGCGTCATGAGACAGACACTCTTCCGGTGATACTCACAGTGAATGTGGTTTCCCGACCCTGACTATCGCGCACGCGAATGGTTGTCGGAGTCACAGACCGACCGCTGGGCTGAAACAAAAGTTCAGGGCCGGCAGTTGGCTCCTCCACGACTACCCCCTTGTCCGCATACCGATAGACGTGCAGGATGCCTTCGGCATCCGCGCGTCGAAGCGTGATCGTACGGCCCTCTCGATCGAATATGACTCGAAGGCGCTCTCGCCTGGCCATCGCCAACTGTCTAGCGAGCCGGAACTCCGAAGCAATCTCTATAGTGGCGCTATGCGCCTGGTCCCTAGCGACTATCGACTGATAACTCGGTCCCGCCAATACAGCCATGATCCCCATGATCGCCAGTACGATGAGGAGCTCTATCAGACTCCAGCCTTGTTCCCGTCCCAGTAATTCTTTTGGCATGACTACTCTCGCGGAGAGGTTCCCTTACGAGGATGAACAGAGTCTCCAAGACCCGTGCCCACCTTGTTCCGCACCCGGATGGCTGCATGCTTTGTGAGAAGCGAGAGAGGAATACCTAGCAGGTTCACGCGGTTTCGCGTTGTCACGAGAAAACATGGAGCCAGAGAAGGCCCTGTACTGGCCAAAGAGAGGAAGAAAACCTGAAACGCGCCACACTATTAGATACAGAGATCAGCCCGAAGAGATACAGGGAGAATATCAGTAGCCTGGGTCAAGAAGACCTTGATACCAGTCGAGGAGCGGCTGGGCAAAGAACAGGGAGAGGAGGGCCCCCAACACAAGGAAGGGGCCAAAGGGGATATAGTCATCACGCTTGATGATGCGCAGAGAGATCAAACTGATGCCGATGATCGAACCGGTGAGCGAGCCGATCATAATGGTGAGGAGCGCCGGCTTCCAGCCAAGAAACGCACCGAT
>JANOJM010000062.1:0-2285 GCA_031418735.1 Nitrospiraceae bacterium
AACGAAAAGCTCGTCTCCACGCTCCAGGAAGCGAAGGCGCAGATTGAAGCCTTGCGCGCCGAAGTTGAGAAACTGACCGCACCTCCCTCAGCCTATGCCATTTTTTCCAGCCTCAATGATGATGGAACCGGAAATGTCTACGTGTCAGGACGGAAAATGAAAGTCAGTGTGCATCCGTCCATCAATGCGAAGGCGATGCGTAAGGGGCAGGAAGTGGTCCTGAACGAGGCCTTGAATGTCATCGAGGTCAAGGGTTTCGATATTCAGGGCGAAGTCGTGCGGCTTAAAGATGTGCTGGACGGCAATCGCGCTCTGGTGACGCTGCATTTCGACGAAGAAAAGGTTGCAGAACTCGGCGACCCGCTGCTGGCTGAACGATTGAGTGTCGGAGACCATCTGCTCTACGATCCTCGCTCCGGTTATGTCGTCGAAAAGTTGCCGAGGTCCGAGGCGGAAGAGTTGGTCTTGGAAGAAGTGCCCGATGTGGATTATGAGCACATTGGCGGGCTGCAGCATGAGTTGGAGCAAGTCCGCGATGCGGTGGAGTTGCCGTTTCTTCATCCGACTCTGTTTTTAGAATACAAGTTGAGCGCGCCCAAGGGGGTCTTGCTCTATGGACCGCCTGGTTGCGGAAAAACCTTGATTGCCAAGGCCGTTGCGAATTCGATTGCGAAGAAGCTCGGGCATCTTACCGGCAAAGAAGTGCGGAGTTACTTCTTGCATGTGAAGGGTCCGGAGTTGCTCAATAAGTATGTCGGTGAGTCCGAGCGCCAAGTCCGCGAAGTCTTCAAGAAAGCGAAAGAGCGGGCGGCGGACGGGAATCCTGTCATCGTATTTTTCGATGAGATGGATGCGCTTTTCAGAACGCGCGGCACCGGGATCTCCTCCGACATTGAGTCGACGATCGTCCCGCAGTTTCTTTCCGAAATCGACGGTATGGAGCGGCTCCGCAATGTGATCGTGATCGGAGCCAGCAATCGCCAGGATCTCATCGACCCGGCTGTGCTTCGCGCGGGACGGTTGGATGTGAAGGTTAAAGTAGGTCGCCCCGACATGGTGGCGGCCAAGGATATTTTCTCGAAGTATCTGAGCATCGACCTGCCGTTTGCCGAGGAAGATTTGCAACGCCATGGCGGAGACACAAAGGCCCTGGTTGCACAGATGACCGATCTCACGGTGGAGGCGATGTATGCCTCCTCGGAGGAGAATAAGTTTATCGAGGTCACCTATGCGAACGGTGAAAAAGAAGTGCTCTACTTCAAGGATTTTGCGAGCGGCGCCCTGATCGAAGGCATCGTCTCGCGCGCGAAGAAGTTCGCCGTCAAGCGGGCGATCGCGAAGGAAGGCCGTGGCCTTCGGTCCGAGGATTTGATCCGCGCCATTCGGGAGGAGTTCAAAGAGCACGAAGACCTCCCCAATACGACGAATCCTGACGACTGGGCAAAGATCTCCGGAAAGAAAGGCGAGAAGATCGTGCATCTTCGGACGATCAGCGGAGCCCCGGGAGACTCACGTCAGATCGAAACGGTTACGACCGGGCATTATCTCTAAGACGTCGCACCCATGCAGGAACCTACCTCGCCTACGAATCCCCGCGTATTGGGAACAGAAACAGAATTCGGCATCGCGTCGCGCGATCCTGCCGCCTCCGACCCCGTCTCCAACTCCATTGCCGTCATCGGACACTATCCTGGCTTGCCGGCTCCCTTGGCCATTTGGGACTATGAAAACGAGAACCCGCTGCTCGATGCGCGTGGCTTTGAAGTCGAGGGAGAGCGGGAGAGGCCCAATCCCGAGTACAATCGCCAGCTGAATAAGGTGCTCGCCAATGGAGGGCGTCTCTACGTCGACGGCGCCCATCCGGAATATTCCACGCCCGAGTGCACTAACCCGCGTGAAATAGTAGCCTTCGAACGGGCCGGCGAGCGAATCCTTGCCCAGTGCCTTGAGCAGATGGCGCGTGCCACCGGGCGGGATCATTGCCTGCTGTACAAGAACAATTCCGATGGCAAGGGGAACAGCTACGGCTATCACGAAAGCTATCTCATGTCGCGCGCGGTTCCCTTCGAACGCATCGTGAAGGTCTTGGCGCCGTTCTTTGTGACGCGGCCGATTTTTGCAGGGGCAGGCAAGGTCGGCGCAGAAAATCAGACCAGCCCAACGGAGTATCAGATCTCGCAGCGTGCGGATTTCTTCGAGTGCCTCGTCGATCTCAATACGATGGTCAGGCGTCCTATCGTCAATTCACGTGATGAGCCGCATGCGGAGTATGGCAAGTATCGGCG
>JANOJM010000063.1:0-5384 GCA_031418735.1 Nitrospiraceae bacterium
TCGAGCAGTTGACGAGTGTCGATTTCCGGTGGGGTGACGATCTCAAGATCATTGAGCAGGTGCCGGCTCAAGTGTGCGAACAGTGTGGCGAGAAATATTTCCAGGCACAGGTGTATAAGGATCTCGAACGGTTAGTGCAACACCCGGCCACCGTGATCTGCCATCGATCTGTCGATGTGCTTCAGTATTCCGCAGCATAACGGACGTTGCAGCTTCTCCATCTCGCACCGTACGACTGTAGCGGTTGGAGAATCCCGCTACCGCCTGCGGCGTCTCCCCATCGAGCCCAGCACACGCTAACCAAGTTACGCTACGACAAACCTTCGGCCAGCCTCTCTCTCAAGACCGGAACAGACGTGATTCCAGCCGGCTGTGTCTCATGGCATAAATGTCCTGGACCGGCGACCAGGACTGAAGCACTCGTTGGTCCGCCGCTTTCTGACTGATCCGTTCGATCACCTCGGTCCAACTTTCCAATAGCCTCTGTCCCTCGCGCTGACCGAGCGGCATGAGCTTCATCGCTGCCGCCACAAAGCCTGTCGCAGTTTGGTACAGGAACGAAGCAATGGTATCTTCCTTCGACCAACCGGCCGCCGCCAGCGTGAGACCGAGACTTACGGCCAGATGTCCCGGTGTCCGCTCAGCTTCAACTGCCGCAAGATAGTCTTCAATCAGTGGCTGCCTGGCCAGTTGATCCGCTGCCAGGCGAATTACCTGGCGTCCCATCTGCCTGCTGGCTGTCCGTGATTCAAGGCCCAGCTTCATCGCCTCCAGTTCTCGATCAACCTTGAAGGCAATTTCCAAGGAGCCGGAAACGTAGGCCTCATGCGCCAATCCTACTGCCACTGCTTCGCGCTCGCCTATTCCAGTCGTGAGCGACTCCACCACATAGCGCGACAGATCTTCCGCATTCCGCACCGCGCCACCCTGCACCGCTGCCTCCAGTCCCGACGAGAAGGCATAGCCTCCTGATGGAAAGAAACTATCGACGAATCTGAGACCTTGCAACAGCGAAAACGTGTTCATCTTTCAGTCATTTACCCCTAACGCCTCACGCCTAACCCCTCACGCTAAAATAAAAAATACCTCTGCGCCATTGGCAGTACGGCGAGTGGTTCGCACGTCAGCACCTGCCCATCGGCTTTGACCACATAGGTTTCCGGATCCACTTCCATATGCGGCAACGCATCGTTCAGCTTCATATCGCGTTTCCCGATGGTACGGCATCCCTTCACCGCCGCCACGCGTTTCTGCAGGCCGAGCGACTTATGCACCTCTCGATCGATAGCGGTCTTGGAAAGAAAGGTCAGGCTCGTGGAAAACAGAGCACGGCCAAAGCTCCCGAACATGGGCCTGGTCAAGACCGGCTGAGGCGTGGGGATCGACGCATTGGGATCTCCCATGGCAGCGGACATAGGGAACCCGCCCTTCAAGACTATCTCAGGCTTCACGCCGAAGAAGGCCGGCTTCCACAGAACCAGATCAGCCAACTTACCGACTTCGACTGAGCCGACTTCATGCGCAATGCCGTGCGCGATTGCAGGATTGATCGTGTACTTCGAGATATAGCGCTGCGCACGAAAATTGTCGTTGGACCCAGCCTGCTTACCGTCCGCAGTGCCAGAGAGATGTCCGCGCTGTACTTTCATCTTGTGCGCTGTCTGCCAGGTGCGAATGATGACTTCGCCGACACGTCCCATCGCCTGCGAGTCGGACGACATGATGCTGATCGCTCCCATGTCGTGCAGAATATCCTCCGCTGCAATGGTCTCGCGGCGAATGCGCGATTCGGCAAAGGCAATGTCTTCCGGCACACGAGGATTCAAATGGTGACAGACCATGAGCATGTCGAGATGCTCGTCCATGGTATTAACTGTGAAGGGCATCGTAGGGTTCGTGGAGGAGGGCAAGACATTGGCCTCCCCGCAGACCTTGATGATGTCGGGAGCATGGCCGCCACCGGCGCCTTCCGTATGGAACGAATGGATCGTCCGTCCCTTGAAGGCTTTGATCGTATCTTCGACAAACCCGGCTTCGTTCAACGTATCGGTGTGGATGGCGACTTGGACATCGAATTCTTCCGCGACATCGAGGCAGGTCGAAATCGCCGCCGGCGTGGTACCCCAGTCTTCGTGCAGCTTGAGCCCGATCACCCCGGCTTCTACCTGCTCGCGCAAACCTTCCGGCAAAGAGGAGTTGCCCTTTCCGAGAAAACCGAGATTGACCGGAAATCCTTCCGCTGCTTCCAGCATCCGATGGATATTCCATGCGCCAGGCGTACAGGTGGTGGCATTGGTCCCGGTCGCCGGGCCGGTGCCACCACCGATCAAGGTCGTCAGTCCGTTCGCCAAGGCCTCATTGATGATCTGTGGACAGATGAAATGGATGTGCGTATCGATCCCACCCGCCGTCACGATCTTGCCTTCCGCAGAAAGCACTTCGGTGCAAGCCCCGACCTCCATCCCTTTCGTCACGCCTTCCATCATGTCGGGATTGCCGGCCTTGCCGATGCCGACGATGCGGCCATCCCGGATGCCGATGTCAGCCTTCACGACGCCCCACCAGTCGATGATGATCGCATTGGTGACGACGAGATCAAGCGCGCCCTTTGCGCGAGTGGCAGCAGGCGACTGGCCCATGCCGTCGCGGATAACCTTGCCGCCGCCGAACTTGGCCTCTTCACCAGGCACGGTCAGATCGCGCGTGATCTCGATTAACAACTCCGTATCGGCCAGGCGAATGCGATCACCGGCTGTTGGTCCATACAGATCGTTATATTGGCGACGCGGAATCTTCACGGTGCCCTCCGTTAATCGTTATTCGTGAATCGTTAATCGCGTATAACGGTTAACGTTTAACGATGAACCCCTGATCCTTCGCTGCTGCGAGTGCCTTGGCTTTCACGCTGGGATCATCCAACCGGCCATTCACTAGTCCATTGATCCCATAGGCCACCCGATTGCCACCTACCGAGACCAGCGTCACCCGCTTGTCCTCCCCTGGCTCAAATCGCACAGCGGTTCCAGCAGGAACTTGCAACCGAAACCCATAGGCCTTCTCACGGTCGAACCGCAGAGCGCGATTCGCCTCGAAGAAATGACAATGAGACCCGACCTGAATCGGCCGATCACCGGTATTGGCAACGATCATCTCAACCGTCTGACGGCCCTTGAACGCCACAATGTCGCCTTCACCGAGGATGACCTCACCAGGAATGACAGAAGCAAGCTGAACTGAAGCCTTCTTGGCATCAGGACTCGCCACTTTCCGCTTCGTAATCTTCGGCTTGGCTTTAGTCTTCTTTTTCATCGATTCACCTATCGAATCGGTTCATGAACTGTCACCAACTTTGTTCCGTCCGGGAACGTACCCTCGACCTGCAACTCCGGAATCATCTCTGCAACGCCAGACATCACGTCTTTCTTCTTCAGCAGCGTGGCGCCGTAGCTCATCAGCTCCGACACAGAACGGCCATCGCGAATACCTTCTAATATTGCCGCAGTAATAAACGCGACGGCCTCGGGGTGGTTCAGCTTCAACCCGCGCGCCTTGCGCTCCTTAGCCAAATTTCCCGCGACATAGATCAACAGTTTTTCTTGTTCACGTGGTGTCAGATGCATGGGCTCTCACCTATTTGATGGGGCATTCTGGATTGATTCATTATCAGTGCTTGCGGGTTGAGCCCGATCAGGCAATCGTCCTTTTAATTCTCCATACTTCAGGCCTAAGGACTGGCCCATTTCCTTAGCATCATAAACAAAGGCACTATGTTCGACTACCTCACGTGAATGTTCGTTCAGTATCTTGATTCGTTTATACATTCGTGGGGTCTCGCGATACAGTGGCCCACTAAGTCCTCTACGACCCATCATAAGTTCCCGATCAATGAACAATTCAGAGTTTAATACGACAAAGTGATTGCTCCCCCGAAGCAAAGTTACCTCCACACACCGATACATAGCAAAGTCCGCTGCCTTCTCCGTAGAAGTGAGTAGATTTCCCCAGAATTCTACCTCAACAATATCTTCGCTAATTTCTGAATCAACATAGCCACCAAAAAATGACTTCGCTTGATAGGAAGTAGCGCACCCTACGAGTAATGTCGCCGTTATCAACAAGAACAAACACGCTCGCATGCGGCGCCCATAAATCCTTGGCAATCTACTTCGGTTATCACAACACCATAGGCATCAACACGGCACGCGGAGGACTGGAGGCCCAGAATAGTACCGGGGTGGTCATGGTGACTTCAACTGCGCCCATCGAGCGAGCACGTTTTTATTGCGCGCTCTGGGAGCAGTTGAAGTATCTCTGACCACCCGTTCCTCCCTTCCTTCTTCTAAGCGGCGAGCAAGAAGGAACGGAGACGCAACGGGACAGGCACCGCCGCAAACGGCGGAGCCAGCCCCCTCCCGAGGGAGCAGGCTGATTGTTCTTCACTGCGCGCATCGAGCGACCACCGTTTTATCGTGGGGGCTCTGCGAGCAAGAAGAACGGTCTGCCTGCTCCCTCGCATTTCTCTGAGGCCGCGCGTTGCGCGAGCAGGAGAACACTCCCGCCCCCTGGCCTCAAATCATACCGTCAAATACTGTTTCACCTGCTCCGCGCTCAACTCACTACTTTTGCCCGACACCACCACCGCCCCTTTGGCCATCACCACATACTTCTCCGCCAGGCGAGCAGCAAAGTGAAGCCCCTGCTCGACCAACAAAATGGCAAACCGTCGCTGTTTTTTGAATCCAATGATCACGTCTTCGATTTGATCTACGATCGAAGGCTGAATGCCTTCCGTCGGCTCATCGAGCAAGAGCAGCTTGGGATTCGACAGGATCGCGCGCCCGATCGCCAACTGCTGCTGCTCGCCGCCGCTCAGGACGCCACCCGGACGATTGAGAATTTGCGTCAGTTTAGGAAACAGGTGATAGACCTCCTCGAACGCGGTCTTCTCGACCGTTCCGTTCGGCTTGTCGGACCTCGCCCAGAAACCGAGCAGCAAATTCTCCCGAACCGTCAGGTGAGGCAAAATCTCCCGGCCCTGCGGCACGCAGGCCAGCCCGCTGCGCGCCCGTTTGTCAGTCGGCTCCTTCGTCATATCGGCCCCATCGAACATCATTCGTCCCGACCTCGCCGGCAGGAGGCCGGTCAGTACTTTTAATGTGGTCGTCTTACCGACCCCGTTCCGGCCCATGAGACAGACAACCTCCCCGCGATCGATCGTAAAGGACACATCCCGAAGAATGTGGCTTTCACCGTAGTAGGCGTTGATCTTATCGAGTTGCAGCATGGCGTAATTGAACCGACCTCATAATCTATTGATCGCCCATGTGGCTCAAAGGGGAAACACCCTTTGCAAGATGCTCAAAAAGGCCGTTCAGCAAGGCCGC
>JANOJM010000064.1:0-11728 GCA_031418735.1 Nitrospiraceae bacterium
TTGGAAAGTCGGGCTTGAGAAAGGGAAGCAGCTCATGAGCGAGTGCCTCTTTTGCAAAATCGTCGCGAGAACCATTCCTGCGGCGCTCGTCTATGAAGATGACCTGGTGGTCGCGTTCGACGATATCAATCCCCAGGCGCCGATTCATACGCTCGTCATTCCACGAAAACATGTGGTTTCGATTGCGGAACTTCAAGATTCAGATGTCGGGCTTCTCGGGCGTCTGATGCTGGCCGGCAATACGATCGCAAAACAGAAGGGGATTGCCGATGCCGGCTATCGCTTCGTCGTCAATACCGGTGCGCATGGCGGGCAGAGCGTGTTTCATCTTCATCTCCATGTGCTGGGCGGGCGACATATGGCCTGGCCTCCTGGTTAGCAGGAGGCTGAAAAAGTCCGCCAGCACGAAGAAGGTTGAGGTTCAGGCTCAGGTTGAGATACAGAGAGTCTGATCTTCGCTCGACCTCGACCTCATCCTACTTCGTTCGCTGCGGCCTTGCTGAACAGCCTTTTTGAGCCTCCTGCGAGGTCGTGTCTCATTGTCCCAGACATGTGGGCCAGTGGATTTCCGTCGGCCTGCCATCGTTTTTCTGCAACTGGCTAGCGTCTTGTCGCCACGTTGACAGGTTTCTTCCCCGTCTGTTACCTTGACCGGTCTATTTTACGACCACTTACATTTATCTTTCCTGCCGATACGAGGTGGGGAAATAGGAGCCGCGACTCCCGTGGGCCGAGGCCTGATTTCCGAAGATGTGATCAGCCAAGTCAGGGACCGGGTCGATATCGCCGAGGTGGTTGGACACCACGTGAGTTTGACTCGGGCTGGCCAGAACCTGAAGGGGCTCTGTCCGTTCCATCAGGAAAAATCGCCCTCCTTTACGGTCAGTCCTTCCCGCCAGATTTTTCATTGTTTCGGATGCGGCGCGGGCGGCAACGTGTTTACGTTTCTGATGCGGATCACCGGTGGGAACTTTCCTGAGACGGTTCGTGAACTCGGGCAGAAACTCGGGATCGACGTGCCGGACAGTGGGCCGAGCGCTGGACCCCATGCAGCGCAGGCGAGCCGCCTTGAACCGCTCAATCGAGCGGTCACGGCGTGGTTTCAAGGGAATTTGCGGGATGGGGTGACCGGTACGACGGCGCGGGACTATCTAGCCGGCCGGGGTATTCAGGCTGGGACGATCGAGCGATTTGAAATTGGCTATGTGCCGGATGAGTGGGACGGGCTTATCAAGGCGCTGAGCAAGCAGGGCTTTGCACAGAGCGATTTGGCGGCTGCGGGATTGACGGTGGCGCGCGAACATGCGTCAGGATCCTACGATCGTTTTCGCGGTCGCGTGATGTTTCCTATCACGGATTTGCGTAAGAGGGTTGTTGGTTTTGGCGGGCGTATCCTCGGTGAGGGGACTCCGAAATACCTCAATTCACCGGATACTCCCTTGTTCAAGAAGGGGCAGACGCTCTACGCGTTGGATCTTGCACGTGAAGCGGTGGCTCGGCTGAAGACCGTGATCGTGGTGGAAGGGTATTTTGACGCGGTCGCGCTGCACCAAGCCGGGCTGACCCACACGGTCGCAACGCTTGGGACGGCCCTGACGGCAGAGCATATTCAGGTATTGAGACGGTTCGCTACGAAGGTCGTGCTGTTATTCGATCCGGATCAGGCCGGGGTTCGTGCTGCGTTGAGAGGGCTCGATTTGTTTGTGAACAGCGGGCTCGGCGTGAAAGTCGTCACCTTGCCGGGTGGAGACGATCCCGATACCTATGTGCGGAAGGAAGGGCCGGAGGCCTTTGCCCGTTTAGAAGAGCAGGCTCCGAGCCTCTTGGACTTTGCCCTTGAGCATAGTTTGAGCACGGCGGAGTCCAGTACGATCGAAGGACGTATCCGTAGTGCGGATGATGTGCTGCGGATTCTGCAAAAGAGCGAGCATCCGATCGAACGAGAAGAACGCATTCGCGTGGTTGCCGAACGACTGGGGGTCAACCAGCAACGGTTGATCGAACGGTATCCGGCGTTGGTACAGTCGGAGGGACGTCGACCGGCGCCCGCTCAATCGGCTACCCCCATATCGGTGACGTTCAAGGGTGTGAGCGAAGAGCGAGATCTGGTGTATTTGCTGCTGCATGGGCATCTGACTCCCGCCGATGTGCAACGGCTGAGGCCCGAGGCCTTCTCCGTTCCGGCTTGCCGGTCCCTCGTAGAGTCGGCGCTCAACCATCTCGATCGAGACGGCCGAGTCGGGCTCAGGTCGTTGTTGGATGCGGTCGTGGATCATCCGGATTGCGGGTCGCTAGCGACTGAGCTGTCCATGCGGGAAGACCATTTTGACGATGTGAAGGCCCACGTCGCGGGCTGCTTAGAGACGTTGGATCGGAAACGAGCCGAGGCTGTGTTTCGTAGTCTGATCATGCAGCTCAAAGCCGCCGAACGAGAAGGCCGCGCAGAGGATGCACGGAAGTTGAACACGCAAGTGAATGAACTGCGAATGCAAAAGTCGGAGCGGCCCTCTACCGGGATATTGTCCTTAGTGAAGGAGTAGTCATGGCGAAACCAGAGTTGCTCGGCGAAGTAAAGAAGCTGATCTCGATGGGGAAAGAGAAGGGCTTTTTGACGTACGACGAGCTGAACAGCACGTTGCCCGCGGAAGTCGTGTCCTCCGAGCAGTTCGGCAGCATCATGACGATGTTCGGCGAAATGGACATCGAGATTGTCGATGCGCCCGAGGGGGAACGGATCAGGAAAGCCCAGGACACTGAAGAGGCAAGTGAGGATGCCGAGGACGCCGAGGTTGAAGCCGGCGCGGGGGAAGAGAATGAGAAGGAAGAGAAAGAGGAGAAGGAGATCGATCTCACTCCCGGCGCACTCAGCCGGACCGATGACCCGGTTCGACTCTATCTTAAAGAGATGGGAAGTGTGGCGCTGTTGAGCCGTGAGGGAGAAATCGAGATCGCGAAACGCATTGAAGAGGGCAAGAGGGACATCGCTTCGGTCATCTATGGGATGCCGATGACGATCGAGTTTGTCCTTGCACTGTACGATCAGCTCAAGAACGGGACCATCGATGTGCGTGAAATTGTCCCGATCATCGAAACTGAAGAGGAGTTTGAGGAAGAACAAATCCAGCGGGACTATGAAGAGCTTCGGGTCAAGACGCTTGAGGGGCTGAACTCCGTCCGGAAAATCTCGACCTCGCTCAAGAGCCTCTATGAAGTGGCTCGGCATGCTAACAGCGATCCCGCGAAGCAGAAGAAGATTAAGAAGCAGATCGATACGATTCGCGATCAGGTCGTGGAGAAGATGGAGTCCGTCAATCTCCATGGTGTGCTGAAAGATCGGATGGTGCAGCGTGTGCGCGAGCTGGCAATTCAAATCCGGACATCGGAGCGGGAGATCGTCAGTTGCCAGCGGCGGCTTGGGATCAGCGGTGAGGCGGGTGCTGAGGCCCTCAAGAAGCTTTGTCGCGATCGGAAAGACTTCCTTGCAGTCAAACGCAAAACGAGCTGCTCGGAGGACGCCCTCACCGAGATAAAAAAAGTCTATCAGGCCGCGAAAGGGCGAATTCGACAACTCGAGACCGAAGAGGCCCTCGTATCCGCGGAAGAGATTAAAGATGCGGTCAAGCATCTGGATGTGGCGGAGGATAAGGTCAAGCGTGGGAAGGCTGAGCTGGTCGAGGCGAATCTTCGTCTCGTTGTCAGTATCGCTAAGAAGTACACGAACCGTGGTCTCCAGTTCCTCGACTTGATCCAGGAAGGTAATATCGGCCTGATGAAGGCCGTAGACAAATTCGAATACAAGCGCGGCTACAAGTTCAGTACCTATGCCACCTGGTGGATTCGCCAGGCGATTACCCGCGCGATCGCCGATCAAGCCCGGACAATCCGTATTCCCGTGCATATGATCGAGACAATCAACAAGCTGATTCGAACGTCCCGCCATCTGGTCCAGAAACTCGGACGTGAACCGACGCCGGAGGAAATTGCCGAGCGTATGGATCTGCCGCTGGACAAGGTGCGGAAGATTTTAAAAATCGCACGCGAGCCAATTTCTCTCGAGACCCCGATCGGCGAAGAAGAAGACAGCCATTTGGGCGATTTTATTGAGGATAAAAAGGCGGTGTCTCCTCTGGAAGCGGCGATCCGGTACGATCTCCAGCGCCAAATCAACAGCGCATTGGAAACGCTCACGCCGCGGGAGGAAAAAGTGTTGCGGAAGCGGTTCGGCATCGGCGAAGCCACTGACCATACCCTCGAAGAGGTTGGTCAGGATTTTGAAGTAACCAGAGAACGTATCCGGCAGATCGAAGCCAAGGCCCTGCGTAAGCTGCGTCATCCGAGCAGGAGCAAGAAGCTGCGCAGCTTCGTGGAAGGTCTGTGATGCGTCATGGAGTGCTCTTTGGAATTTGACTCCGCCCCTCGGGCAGCCTAAAATCTTCTGCTTATGTCGGCGGGTCAGGCACGCGCGAGTTATCTGCCTGGCCGGGCCCATAGCTCAGGTGGTTAGAGCGGCTGACTCATAATCAGCTGGTCCTAGGTTCAAGTCCTAGTGGGCCCACCAGCGCAGCCGCGGAGCCTATCGGTCGGGATCGTAGTTCTGAACTACAGCTATTAGGAGTGCGTTGAACCAGAATCTTTCCCCTCTTATCGAACTGCAGAAGCTGGATCTCCGCATCGCGGAGATCCGGGACCAACGCCGAAAAATTCCAGAACGGCTTCAAACGATTGATGCTCCGCTTCGAGAGGCTCGGCAGCTACATCAACAGACCAGTGGCTCTGTGGAGACTCTCATCAAGGAGAGGCGGTCGCACGAACAGGATCTTGAAGCGCATGAAGCGCACACTGAGAAGATGAAGTCGCGGCTGTCCGAGCTGAAATCCAACAAGGAATACCAGGCTCATCTCTTCGAGATCGAGGTTGCCAATAAGAAGAAAGGTGACTTTGAGGAGAAGGTCTTGCTGTGTATGGAGAAGATCGAACAACTGCAGCGGACGGCCAAGGAAGCGCAAGAGAAGCTCAGCACGATCGAAAAGGCCTTTACGCAGGAAAAACAGACGCTCGATGAGCTGGAGCACAGGCTCTCAACGGAGTTGGCCGATCTCGAAGCGCAGCAGCAAGCCCGCTCGGCTCATGTTGAGAAAGGGCTGCTCAGTCGTTATAACTCGATCAAAGCATCGCGTAAGGATCATGCTCTCGCTGAAATCAAAGAGGGGATCTGTTCCGGGTGCCGTCTGCAGCTTCCTCCGCAACTGATTTCAGAAGTCAAACGCGCGGACGATCTCCACACCTGCCCCTACTGTCGTCGAATGCTCTACTGGGACGGACAAATTCCAGTTGAAGCCACACCGGGCCCCGAACTCGATAAAACGTCGGCACTTGAGATCGGCGAGTCGGTCTAGCAGGATGCTGAAACAGTCCGCCAGGTTTTTGGAAGGCTAAGGTCTAGGCTGAGAAAAATCCTAACCCTTGGCTCAACCTCAGTCTTAACCTCGACCTCAGCCTGCTAGTCCGTTTTCCCCAAAACGGCCTGAGTTGTTTTGAAGTGCAGTTTGGCGACCGACCCCAGCCGTTCCTCTCCATGCTTTTTCACGATCATACGTCCGGCCAGTTCGACAGCGGGTGAGGCCCCTTTGGGCAACGTCGTGCCGATCTCAGCAGAGAGGCGTTTCAACCGGAGGAGGAATTCGGCGCGGGCTAGGATGGAAGCGGCGGCCACGGCCAGATCGGATTCGGCCTTATGCCTCTGTTCCAATACGATTGTACGTCCCTTTTCTTGTAGCGCATTCACAATCAACCGTTCATCGCCAAACTGATCTGCGACCGCCCGCCCGCATGAAACTTTTTCAAGCAAAGTTTCCAGGGCCTTGGCATGTCCCCATGCCAGCAGGCGATTCAAATTTCGGATCTTCGCATACAGTTCGTTGTATCGTTGTGGCCCGATTGCGATAATGCTGTGGGGACACAGCATCCGGATGTCAGGTGCCATCTCAAGAATACGGCCGTCGGAAATTTTCTTGCTGTCCCGGACGTTCATGAGAGTCAATTCGCTCTGAGTCGTGGCGTCGATGAAGACAGCGGCGATGACCAGGGGACCAAAATAGTCTCCCTTGCCGGATTCATCGATGCCGATGCGTTCGATCAAGGTGTGCGGTGTCTTGTCGGTCACAGGCAAGTGGCTCTAGTAGAAAATCTCAGAGCGGCAGGGTAATCTAACAGACCGATCTGGGGCGGTCAATTTCGTCGGAGTCGACAGAATCGAACCGAGCAGGGGGAGGTGTCGTTCGATGCGTACGGTGAAACAACGGTCCCGGTGGGTGTTTGTGATGGTGATGAGTGTGGCGCTCGCCTCGCTGGTGGGGTGCGAAACCAATCCTTACACCGGACGGTCGCAGTTACTCATGACCTCCGTGTCGCAAGAAATGCAAATGGGCGCGCAAGCCTATGATCAGGTCAAGAGTGACCCCAAGATGCGACCGTCGCAAGATCCGCGCGAGGTCGAACCGGTCAAGCGCGTGGCGGCTCGTATCGTCGAAGCGGCCAAGCGTTCGAAGTATGCCGAGATGGCGAATCAGTTTCAGTGGGAAGTGACGGTCATCAAGGACGACAAGACGCCGAATGCCTTTGCGCTGCCCGGCGGCAAGATGGCGGTGTATACCGGCATCTTTCCCATGGCCAAGACGGAAGCAGGGCTGGCTGCAGTCATGGGGCATGAAGTTGTCCATGCCTTGGCCCGACACGGCGCCGAACGGATGAGCCAGGGCCAGCTGACGAATGCCGGACTTCAGGTCGTTGGCGCAGCAGCAGGGGCGGCGGGTGGGGGCGGGATGTTGGGGCAGGCGGCGATGGCTGCGCTTGGCGTCGGCGCGAAGGTGGGCGTGTTGCTGCCCTTCAGCCGAAAGCATGAATCGGAGGCGGACTACATCGGAATTCTGCTCGCGGCGGATGCTGGCTATGACCCACGAGAGGCGGTAGCCCTGTGGGAGCGGATGGGTCAGATGTCCGGTGGCGGCGCGCCGTCGGAGTTTATGTCTACGCACCCAAGCCATGAGACCCGCATCGATCAACTGAAAAAGTGGATGCCTGAGGCCATGGCTATTTATCAGGCCAAGCAGCCGGTGCCTGCGGCGTTGTTGCCATCCGTTCAGTAGGTCGAGGCATTCGTGGGGTGCCCTTGAAAGCGCGGCTCTTCAGTCCTATAGTGTTTTGGCGCGAGGGAGAAGACTAGGTGATCGCTTGGAGCGGTAACGCTCTAAGAGGAAAGTCCGGACTTCATGGGCAGGGCGCTGGGTAATTCCCAGGCGGAGCGATCCGACACCAGCACCACAGAGAACAAACCGCCGATGGCCAAGGGGACAGGATTCCAATCCGGTTGCTTTGGCTCAGGTAAGGGTGAAACGGTGGGGTAAGAGCCCACCGCGGTGGTGGCAACATCACCGGCAGGGTAAGCGTCGCCTGATGCAAGGCCAAATAGGAAGACACCTGCCGGTTTTCTTCGGAGAACCGGCGACCGGCTGGCCCGGCTGAGGTCTTCGGGTAGGTCGCTTGAGGTTCGAGGTAACTTGAATCCCAGAGAAATGATCACCCCCGCTTGGGAGCATATCCCAGGCGGGACAGAATCCGGCTTATCGGTCTTCTCCACCGCGCTTTTTTTATTGCTCGACGGAGCTCTCCTTCCGTCACGTTCCCTTCGAACTGTTCGACCTCGTCGAGCAAGACGACCGGAACTCTTGCTCCATAACGTTCCATCAATACCTTATCGTTTTCGATAGAGACCTTGCTCGTTTCAATGTGTAGTTCTGACTGAAGATGAGTGGCTATTCGGTAGACGACATCGCAGAGATGGCAATCGTCACGAGACAGGACGGTTACACGGATAGGCATGCTCATGGAGGTGCGGTCCAAGCCAGCGAGTGGAGCGTGAAGGTATCATGTGGGGAGGCAGACTGTCAGGGAAGAAGGCTCACAGACCGGCCCTACTATTGACGCGTGGAAACGCGTGGTGATAGGATCATCCATCTTTCTCTTTCTCCCTGATTTTTCAGAATGTTCTGAACAATCATGGGGGGTTGTTTCTCGTCTGGATTTTGACGAGCAGCAGCGTAGGATATTTTGTGCTGGCTCCACCGCCTAGTTCTCACTGGCGGGATGGAGGGAGGTTCCGTCATGAAGCTCACAGGTGCTGAGATCCTCATCGAATGTCTCAAACGGGAAGGCGTCAAGACGATTTTTGCGCTTCCCGGTGGTGTCGTTCTGAAGATTTTTGACATGCTTCATCAGCAGAAGGATATCGAAGTGGTCCTGACTCGCCATGAGCAGGGAGCGGGCCATATGGCGGAAGGCTATGCCAAGGCGACCGGTAAAGCAGGGGTGTGCCTTGTGACCTCCGGACCAGGCATGACGAACGTCATCACGGCGTTGGCGGACGCGTACATGGACTCTGTGCCGCTAGTCTGTTTTAGCGGACAGGTTCCTACAAGCCTGATAGGGAATGATGCGTTCCAGGAAGCGGATAATATGGGACTGAGTCGTCCCTGCACCAAATACAACTTCCTGGTGAAAGACGTAAAAGATTTGGCGACGACGATTAAAGAAGCCTTTTATATTGCGACGACAGGGCGCCCAGGTCCGGTGTTAGTGGACATTCCGAAAGACGTATCCATGGATAAGGCGGAATTCGTCTATCCGAGCTCCATCTCTATCCGTAGCTACAATCCGGTATACGAAGGGAATAAGTGGCAGATCAAGCAGGCGGCTGAGGCTATGACGAAGGCCAAGAAGCCGGTGCTGTATGTCGGCGGTGGAGTCATCTTCTCCGGGGCATCGCAAGAATTGCTGGAGTTGGCCGAGCTGACGCATATGCCGGTCGACATGACATTGATGGGGCTGGGAGCTTTTCCTGGTGAGCATCCTCAGTCCATGGGTATGTTGGGGATGCACGGCACCTATTGGGCAAATATGGTGATGCACTATTCCGATCTTGTCGTGGCTATCGGGGCACGATTTGACGATCGCGTGACTGGAAAGGTTTCTGAGTTTTGTCCTCACGCCAAGGTCATCCACATCGATATCGATCCGACCTCGATTAGGAAGAATGTCAATGTCGACATTCCGATCGTCGGCGACTGCAAGCTGGTGCTCCGTGAGTTGATTCAGATTCTTCGTGCCACGGTAAACGGCGATCAACGGGAATTACGCAAGCCCTGGTGGAACCAGATTCGAGAATGGCAACAGGCGAATCCTCTTGCCTATCAACAAGAAGCGGATGGGCCGATCAAGCCGCAACATGTCATCAGCCGGCTCTATGACCTCACGAAAGATCGGGATCCGATCGTGTCGACCGATGTCGGACAACACCAGATGTGGGCTGCCCAATATTTTAAGCTGGCGAAGCCGAATCGCTGGTTGACCTCCGGGGGGCTTGGAACCATGGGGTTCGGATTCCCTGCCGCCATGGGGGCGCAGGCGGCGTTTCCAGGCCGGTTAGTTCTCTGCATCGCGGGCGACGGCAGTATCCAGATGAATATGCAGGAAATGGCAACGGCTGTGGTGCATAAACTGCCGGTGAAGATTATCATTCTGAATAACCGGTTCCATGGGATGGTCCGGCAATGGCAGGATCTCTTTTACGAAGGACGGTATGCCTCGAGCGATCTGGAAACGACGCCGGACTTTGTGAAGCTGGCGGAGGCGTACGGAGCGGTTGGACTCAGGGCGAGCAAGCCGTCGGAGATCGATGATGTCATCAAGGAAGCTCTTGCGGTGAACAAGCCGGTGATCGTCGATGTGCCGACGTATCGATATGAAAACGTCTATCCGATGATTCCCGCCGGCGGTTGCAACCACGAGATGATCTTGGAAGACCCACCGGCTTTGAAAAATAAGCAGTCAGGAGCGGGGCAAGGGGCTCCGAAAGATTCAGACACGATTCTCACGGCCTAAGCCGTTAATGTTGAATTGTGAATGATGAATGTTGAATAGACGAAACTAAAAAATCAACACTCAGCATGTAGCGTTTATTTTTATGGAACACATTATTTCAGTCACCGTCGAGAACAAGTTCGGTTCGTTGTCTCGCATCGCCGGGCTATTTAGCGGTCGTGGGTTCAACATCGAAAGTCTCTCGGTGGCACCAACGCTCGATCCGTCCATGTCGCAGATGACCATCGTCACGTCCGGAGATGAGCGGATCATCGAGCAGATTGTGAAACAGCTCAACAAATTGATCGACGTCATTAAGGTTGTGGATTTGAATGAGAGCGATTTTGTTTCGCGGGAGACAGCGCTCATCAAGGTGCATACGCGGTCTGAAGATCGGGCGGAGGCGCTGCGGATCGCCGACATTTTTCGCGCCAACGTCATCGATTCTACACCGTCGACCTACACGATTGAGGTGACTGGAGACCCACGAAAGATCGAGGCGATCATCAACTTGCTGCAGCCCCTCGGAATCAAAGAACTCACACGGACCGGGCGGGTTGCGGTTGCCCGCGAGTTGATTAGGTCGACGGACGTACAGGCAAAAAAGGTTGTCCGCGAATAGACGTCATGCCGGACGCAATGTCCAATCGGTTCCTTGACAGGGCTATTACCCCAGGAGTCATCGATGAAGATTTACTACGATAAAGATGCCGACATTCAACAGATCAGGAATAAGAAAGTGGCGGTGATCGGCTATGGCAGTCAAGGCCATGCCCACGCGCTCAACATGAAGGAAAGCGGTGTGAGTGTGGTTATCGGGCTGCGCGAAGGCGCCTCGTGGAAGAAAGCGGAGCAAAGCGGGCTGAAAGTTATGCCGGTGGCCGATGCCGTCAAAGCATCGGATGTCGTCATGATTCTCGCGCCAGATGAAGCGCAAGCGGCCATCTATCGGCAGGAGATCGCTCCGAATTTGAAGCCGGGCTCCTATCTTGCGTTTGGCCATGGCTTCAACATTCATTTCGGGCAAATCGTTCCGCCGCCCACGATTAATGTGTTCATGGTCGCACCCAAAGGACCGGGCCATCTCGTTCGATCGGAATATACGAAAGGCAGCGGGGTGCCCTGCTTACTCGCAATCCATCAGGATCCAAGCGGAACGACCAAGCAGTTGGGCCTTGCCTATGCCAGTGCGATTGGGGGCGGGCGGGCCGGTGTGATCGAAACAAACTTTCGGGAAGAAACCGAGACGGATCTTTTCGGCGAACAGGTCGTTCTCTGCGGAGGGCTCACGTCTCTTATCCAGGCCGGGTACGAGACCCTTGTGGAGGCCGGCTATTCTCCGGAGATGGCCTATTTCGAGTGCCTGCACGAAGTAAAACTGATTGTGGATTTGATCTATCAGGGCGGCATTGCCAACATGCGGTATTCCATCAGTACGACGGCCAAGTACGGTGATATCACTCGCGGCCCTCGGATTGTGACGGAGCAGACAAAGCTTGAAATGAAGAAAATTTTGAGCGAGATTCAGCAAGGCCAGTTCGCCAAAGAATGGGTGCTGGAGAATCAAGCGAACCGTCCGGTCTACAACGCGCTGCTGGCAAAGGGGGAAGCCCATCCTATCGAAGAGGTCGGGGGGCGGCTGCGTGCGATGATGCCCTGGCTGAAGAAGGACCAACTGGTCGATAAGAGTAAGAACTAGCAGGAAGTTGAAACCGACTTCTGGCGGCCTGTTCGCTCGCTGCGGTCTTGCCTGTGGTTGGATGCGTTTTGACGTATCCGGGCTGAGCGGGTGAGCCCCATGGTCGGTTGCATA
>JANOJM010000065.1:0-1552 GCA_031418735.1 Nitrospiraceae bacterium
TGCGTTGCGGGGGGTTGATGGTTACGGAGTATTACCTGGACCTTGAGGACGATACTGGCCAAATCGGCATCACGGGTTTGCGTTGCACCAGTTGTGGCGAGGTCATCGACCCGGTCATTCTTCGGAACCGATTGAACCCGATGCCGGATCTGTTACAGGGCGCGAAGCAGAGAAAGTATGCTCAACGGGTCGATCACGGTATGGCAAAGGGCCAGGATCGGAACGGCCTTGGGAAAAAATGACACGAAGCCAGGCAACTCACCACTTGTCGGTCCCGCGTGGGAGTCCTGCTAGCGAGATGAGACCATGCAGATTGTTGTAGCCGGCGGAACGGGGTTCATCGGTCGGCCCTTATGTGCTTCGCTCTGTCAGGAGGGGCATCAGGTCACCCTCCTCACGAGAAGGATAGAAGGGGAATGGCCCTGTGCTTCGATCGTCACGGCTGTCGAGTGGAATGGCCGAACGGCGGGGGCCTGGGAGCATTGCCTCGACGGTGCAGACGCCGTGATCAATTTGGCTGGCGCCCCGATTGCCGATGGACGCTGGAACGATGCCCGCAAGCAACTCCTCATGGAGAGCCGGGTTCTCACCACTCGTCTGCTGGTAGAAGCCCTATCTCGCCGCTCTTCGAAACCACGCACGCTGATCAACGCCTCCGGTATCGGCTACTACGGGGCCAGCGACGATCGTGTGTTGGATGAGGGAGCCGCACGGGGCCAAGGCTTTCTGGCCGATCTCTGTCTTGCGTGGGAAGCGGAAGCGCTTCGGGCTGCGGAGTTCGGTGTGCGAATCGTCATGTTGCGGACCGGAATGGTGCTCGAACAAGACGGCGGTGCCTTGCCGAAGATGCTGTTGCCCTTCCGGCTCTTTGCAGGCGGCCCCATTTTGCCAGGAACCCAGTGGGTGTCGTGGATCCATCGGCGTGATCACATCGGTCTGATCCAATGGATACTCACAACCCCGAGCGTCTCTGGTCCAGTCAATGCGGTAGCTCCCGAGCCTGTGACGATGAACACCTTCTGCCAGGTACTCGGACGAGTCCTCCACCGGCCATCCTGGCTTCCTGTTCCAGGCTTCGCGTTGCAGATGGCGCTAGGTGAACTGGGAACGCTCATGACCACGGGCCAACGGGTCAATCCGGCGAAGGCGATTTCCGGGAAATACGTTTTTCGCTATCCGACGCTGGAACCGGCCTTGCGGGCGATCCTGACGAAGGGATAAAGGGGTGTGCCGTGGCCCTCAGCGATCGGTCTTTCTGAATCCAGTCGTGTTCTTGGGACCCTACTCGTATTTCCGTCAGGTCAGAGTGTGTGATTGGCGATACACCTCAATTTTACAAGGCTTACAACAGGAGGGTTCGGCCATGATGAGGCAAATGACAGGGGCAGGCGCTACAGTGCTTCTTCTTGTTGCGGTACTATTTGAGCCTGGCGGAGCCGCAGCGCATGGGGGTGTGAGCGGAGAAGACGACCCCTGCTTGCGCCGAGTCGGTGAGCGCGTGGTGCATTTCAACGCCTATCAGCCGCAATATGAGCTGAGGGGTCAGTATTGC
>JANOJM010000066.1:0-7682 GCA_031418735.1 Nitrospiraceae bacterium
CCGCCGGTACAGGGTGCGGTAGAGAAGGGTTAAGAACCAATCTCCCAAAACGTAGTATCGTTTAGGGGACCAAGGGCGCAAGGCAAAGCCACCACACTCGTACTGAAGGGGAAATCCTTCCTTATCGACCAGCACGTTGCACCAGCTGAACAGCCTCACCAGATAGGCGGTCATGGTCAAATCGGTCGCAGTCATGCTCGGTTTCAAGCTCGCCTGTTGCAGCGATTCGAACCACTCAATCGTAGAAATGCCTGAAGACACAGCGACATCGAGGAAGGTCTTAGGCGCGACGCCGAGATTCTTGAACAGAGCAATCAAAGCCTTATTCACATCGTCCAATCGCAGGGTCGAGGTTGTCTTAAACACGCCATTGCTTAAACGCACGGACGAGAAGAACTCTTTTTCCATTTGAGCACGGGTGGTCGCGGTCTCGTCCGGTAGCGGAGTGACATCTAGAAATAGTTGCTTTGCGGCAGGGAGCATATAGTTCATATCAGGCCAAACCTCCGACTTTTTCCAGCAGGATGCTGAAAAAGTCCGCCAGCATTGTTCTCGCGTCGGGCAGAGGCTCAACGTACCGAAGCGTACGTCTCGCCTCTTCGCTCGCTGCGGCCTTGCTGGACGGCCTTTTTGAGCATCCTGAGACTATTTTGACATTGGCGCCATATGGAAGACTCCATCGGCGATTTGTGTATACACCGAGTTTTTCCGCAGCCTGCTAGCCCATGTGTTACAAATCCTGCCGCTCTTGTTCCAACCAGGATTGGAACAGGAGCGCATCCCATAAGGGGGTTTCCCAATTCGATGTCCCTGAGAGGTGCTCGTCCCATTTGTTACGGATGGGGTCTGGATTGAGGAACCCTTGGTCTTTCAGCCGCTTCTCGTCCAACAGCGCCTCGGCCCATTCCTTCAGGGGACCGCGGAGCCACGCGCCGATCGGCACCCCGAACCCCATCTTGGGCCGGTCGATCAGCGCGGGAGGAAGGTAACGGGAGAGCACTTGCCGGAGGATCCACTTCCCGCGCCCATCGCGAATTTTCATCGAGTCAGGGAGCTGCCAGGCAAACTCGACCACACGATGGTCTAGCAGGGGCACGCGCGTTTCGAGGCCCACGCCCATACCGGCCCGGTCTACTTTTACGAGGATGTCGTCGGGCAAATACATCAGCGCATCGTTGTACATCATGCGCCGGAGCAGGTCGGGAAAATTTCCCCACTGGGTTCGATCCGTCAAGGGGGTCGGAGGTTCCGAAGCCCCGATGACCAACGAGCCGGGAGCCTCCCAGTGGGTAAGGATTGCCTGATACAAGGCTTCAGCGCTTTCTGCGGGGAGGAGGCCGGCAATTGCTCTGAACTTAGATCCGAGGTTCCGTTGCCGGAGGTGCTTCGGCACAATCGGTTCGATCATCCGAAACAGGGACTCCCACGCTTCCGACGACAGCATGGTCAAGCCTTTCCCCGACAACGCTCGTAGGGATCGAGGTATCCGCTCGATCTGATTCCAAACACGCAGTCCCCAGAGGTAGGTGGAATAACCGGCAAACAGTTCATCGCCGCCATCCCCCGACAAGCTCACGGTCACATCCCGCCGAGCCAATTGAGAAACCAGAAACGTCGGGATTTGCGAAGGGTCGGCAAACGGTTCGTCGTAGAGCGTCGGGATTCTGGGGATGACGGCCATGGCCTCTTCGGGTGTCACGTACAGCTCGGTATGGGCTGTCCCGAGATGCTTCGCCACCGCTTTCGCGTAGGGGACTTCGTCATAGGCCGCTTCGTGAAATCCGATGCTGAAGGTTCGCACTGGCTCTGCGCTTTGTCCCTGCATGAGCGCGACGATGGTCGAGGAATCCACGCCGCCGGACAAAAATGCGCCCAACGGCACGTCCGCCTCCATCTGGAGCTTGACCGCATCCCTCAGCAGTTGATCCAAGCGCGCGACTGCTTCCGTCTCAGTGCCGGTGAAGGGGTTTGCGGTTCCCTGTTCGGCGACGGCTCGAAGGGACCAATAGGGAGTCACCGTTGGAGGGGAGCCGGTTTCTGGCGTCAGGGTCAAGACCGTTCCAGGCAAGATCTTCGAGATGCCGCGATAGATTGAATAGGGAGCGGGAATGTAGCCGTATCGGAAATAGAGCGCCAGAACGTCTCGGTCGATGTCCCCCTTGAAGTCCGGATGGGCCCGCAGAGCCTTGAGTTCAGAGGCGAATAGGAATGTCTTCCCCATCCACCCATAGTACAAGGGCTTCTCGCCGAACCGGTCGCGAGCCAGGTAGAGCAGCCGCGCTTCACGGTCCCACAAGGCAAACGCAAACATGCCGGTGAAAAGTTTCACGGCCTGATGGACGCCCCATCGCGAAAAGCAGGCGAGCATCACCTCGGTATCGGAATGGCCGCGGAACGAATGTCCGAGGTCTTCCAATTTTCCGCGCAGGGCTCTGAAATTGTATATCTCGCCGTTGAAACTGAGCGCATAGCGGCCGGAAGCTGAGTGCATCGGCTGATGGCCGAGCGGAGAGAGATCCACAATTGATAGGCGGCGATGCCCGAGCGCGATGCCCGTTGCCGCATCGACCCATGAGCCGAAGTCGTCAGGCCCCCGGTGGCGGAGACTGTTTGCCATATCGAGCACGATGTCCCGAAGCTCGTCAGCTCCCTTGCGCCGCGATGTGTCGAGAAACCCACTGATGCCGCACATAGATTACCGCTTCTAAAAATCGTGAAATGTTTTTCGTGTCGGACTGCTGACGCTCCGAGGTAAACTTGAAACCTGAAACGAGCAACTCCACATGCTAACGACGCGTCAGGTGTAAGCGCAGCGGATCGGTGCTTGATGCAGAAGCGTTTACGAATAATGCGAGTTAGAGGGCTCTCTCATGACGCACACCGTAAGCGAGTTCTTCGAAAATATTCTGATACCAATCCACAATCTTCGGCAGGCTGAAATTTTCTTTGACACGTTCCCGGGCTGCCATGCCCAGTCGACATCGGCCCTCTGGGCCAAGATCCAGCATTTCCCCCCAGGCTTCTGCCAGGGCATCCGGATTTCTTGAAGGAACGACTGTGCCGGTCTCTCCCACGATACGAGCCGTATCTCCCACATCAGTTACGACACAGGGAACTGCGCAACTCATTGCCTCGCCGACGACGTTTGGGAACGCCTCACCGAAGGAAGTTAACGTGGCTATGTCAAAGGCAGCGGTGATACTGGACATATCATTGCGCAATCCCAACAGATGAAATCGATGTCGAATGCCTGCTTCATCGATCCACCTCACCAGCTTTTCGCTATCCCAGCTCACACCTTGACCGCAAAGCACAAAATGGACATTTGATCTGGTTTGATAGAGTATTCTCGCGGCTCGAACGAAGTTTTCATGGTCTTTTATCGGTTCAAAGCGAGCTGCCATTCCGATCACCGTGGCGTCATCGGTAATGGCCAATTCTTTTCGGATGGAGTTGCGCGCTACCGCGTCAGGCATGAAAGTGTCGACATCAAAGCCGTTGGGAATCACGACCATTTTCTCGGCAGAATACCAAGCTTCGACATGGGCCAGCCGGGAGGCTTCTGAGCAACAGACAATTCGAGTCGGCAACCATCGAGACAACAGCGCGCAGATTTTCACGATGTGCAAAGTACGGAAGTTATTTCCTTCCCGGCTGAGATCACTGTGGCGAATTCCCCAGGACACCGGGATGCGTCCAACCAATCGGGCGGCCAGGCACCCGGCGAGGTCGGCGTGGTACATCCATGTTTGGATCACATCCGGATGGTGTTGCCACAGCCACCGGGCCAGCCGCAGTATAGCCAGTGGATTTGGCACGCCTCGACGCATTCCCAAGGAGTGCACCGGTATGCCCAGCGCCTGGATTTTAGGGGTAAGAAGCCCATGATCCATCAGTGAGATAACCTGTGGTGTGAACCGTGCGCGGTCTATGCGGGAGAGAAGCTTATACAGCATCTCCTGCGCTCCGCCGGTGCCAAGATCCGTGACGAGAAACAGTAGCGAAATTGGCCTGTTCGTTCTTTCAACAACCGGCATGTTCTGTTGCTCCCGCCGACTTATAACGTCTCCATCCATGATCTTCTGGTTTCACCATGGCATTGGATCGACCGGTACTGCTCAGGAAAAGATGGAAGAAGCCTGCTATGTCCCCGTCAAAGCCCTGTCGAAATCCGCCTCACCCGCTGCCGTGGCCTTCGTTGGTGCACGCACCAGAAATGGTTCTGTCGAAGCCATGGCGGCCAGTAGCGCGAACGGGACCAGACTGTGCTCATAGGTCAATATGTTGTGTGTAAAGAAGGCTAGCCACAAGATGATCGTACCGAAGACGAGTCCGATGCGCCTCGTCTCTCCCTGCGCTCTCCAGATGAGGGCCAGGATCAACAGAGGCACGATGGCCGCGCCTAAAGCGCCATGGTCCAGCATAAGGGCCAGATACTGGTTGTGCGGCGGAATGTCGAACGATTCCTTCATCGTTCCAGTCCCACTCCCAACCCAAGGGTGATCGGAAAACTTCATCCAGGCTTGTTGCGCAACCTGGATGCGCGCAGTACTGGAATTGTCGGACACGCCGGAGGGGTTTGTCAGCCATGCCATCCGTTCCTCAGTGTTCTTATTGATCACCCCGGTCCGGTCCATCGTCGTCAGGATGGCGTCCAATTTCGGCAGAAGAACGATGCCGACAACGAGCAGGCTCAACAAGAACGTCCAAACCACATCCTTCGCTCGCACCCCCTTTGTAAAGAAGAGCAAGCCGCTCACAGCGATGAGCCAGGCGGCGATACTACCGCGAGAGAATGTTGCGAAGATCCCGAGTCCCGTCAACAGGAGAAAGGGGCCGCGGCAAAATTGTGGAAGAACCGTCACGCTGAGAATCATCCCGATCACCAGCGCTTCGCCCGAAGTGTTTGAGTTGATGTAGAGGCCGGCTGAACGGCCGTGAACCAGGCTAAATGTCATCGGCGCGAAAAATTCATAGATATTGAGCGTGGTCCCGAACAGCACAGCGAACGCCAGCGCCCATCGTGCCGAACGGACCGCGCTGGGGCTTGCAAAGATCATCAGGCAGGATATCACCAACATGATGGCCGACAGTCTCCCCCGCGCTTCCCGCCATGCGATCTCGGACTGAGAGGATCCGAAGAACCACAACATCGTCACGAAGGCGAAGCCGAAGCACCAGACAACGAGAGGCACCTTCAGGAAGTGTTGCTGGAACTTCGGTTTGAACAACCATAGGGGTATCGACAACAGGGACAGCCCCAAAATCCAATCCTTCGGTTGCCCAAGAGCCGGGAATGCGTAAGATTGATATATGGACCATCCCGTGCAAAACGTCGCCACAACAAGGATTGCGAGCACGTTACGATAGTAGGTGATTGGCATCGGCGTATCCTCCAGCGTTTCGCGGGTTTCGATCGATCTCCCCCGCGCCGGCTAGTTCCTTCCAGCAGGGAATTTTTCCGGGGCGCCGCTACATGCCGCCTGTACTGCTCGGAGTGGGGGATCTGACTTTGTGTTGTCCAGCAACGTGAGAAGAGTCTGTTCTGTATCGGCGACGAGCTTCTCGACCGAGAACTGCTCTACGATGCGTTGGCGGATCTGTATCGCGGTACGCGGTCTTCGAGCGAGCAATTTCCCCATCGCGTTTGCCAATGCGACAGGCTCGTGAGGCGGAACGACCTCGCCCGTGTTCCCCATCAGCCAGGCCGAATCCCCGACGTCGGTTGCGACGCACGGAACCCCGCAGGCCATGGCTTCTGCGATGACGTTACTGAATCCCTCGGTGATCGAACTGCTGACGAGAAGGTCCAGCGCGTTGAAGACGGCGGGCATGTCGCTGCGTCCGCCCGGCCAGATCACATGGTCGGTTAACTTCAACGATTGGGTCAGTCGATGGAGAGACTCGCGATATTCGGAGGCTCCCGCTCCCACACAGACAAACCGGAGGTGATTCCGTTTCTGCGCCAACAAGCTCGCCGCCTGGAAAAACGTGGGGTGATCCTTCATGGGGCGCAGCCACCCTACGATCCCGATCACCTGTTCTTTGTCCTGGATACCCCACTCGGATCGGACGTGACGACGGGCCTCAGGGTCGGGACGAAATCGCTGGGTATCGATCCCATTGGGAATCACGACGACCTTCTCCCTGGAATACCCTTGGGCGATGTGATAGTCGCGTCCTGCTCGTGAATTCGCGATCACGGCATCCGCGAAGCGCGACAACCGGAAGGTCAGTTTGCAGCTGACCCGCGTAAGCCAATCGCAGAGGCTGAGATCCATGTTCGAGGATCTGATACCCCACACGATCTTGGTCGAAGGGAACCACGGCTTGAGGATCACCGTCACAAGATCGGTGAGATAGCTATGCAGGATATCCGGGCGCTCCTCCCGCATGACCCGGCCGAGCTGGAATAGGAAAGCCAGCAGATCCCACCGTCCACGCTTCTGTAGCGAACGAATCCGGACCCCTGCTTCCAGCAATTCGTTCTCCAGAGGTTCTCCGGAGTAGTAGTAGTACACTACAACGGTGACATCATGTCCGCGCGCGTGAAGTCCTTTTGCAAGGGCAACCAGCTGCCGCTCAGCGCCGCCGTGGGTTAGCTCTCGAATGAGAAAACAGATCCTCATTGGTTCACCGCTCGGCATGTGTGGGTCACTGCCTTGTCCCACATGGTCATGATTTTCTCCATACTGAACCGCTCGATGACGTTGAGCGCTCCTCTCCCAAGACGGCGTCGCTCATCTGAATCTGCCATGAGACGATCCATTGCGCCGGCAAGGGCGGCCACATCGTCGGGCGGAACCAGGACGCCGTCTACCCCGTCGTGGATGATGTCGCGCGGGCCGCCGCTGGAACAGTCGGTGCTCACAACTGGCAGTTGACAGGCCATCGCCTCTAACAACGCGTTGGGAAACCCTTCAGTTCGGGAAGGCAACACAAAGAGGTCCGCCCCTTTTAGAATTGTGGCCGGCTCTTGACACTGTCCGGCTAAACTGACCCGGTCTGCAATTCCCAAGTCGGCGGCCACGGTCTGTAGGTTCGCGCGTTCCGGCCCTTCGCCGAGGATGACGAGCGACCAATCGGGATGCTTCGCCGCGCATCGGCCAAACGCCTCGATCAGGAGATCGAATCCCTTGAGCCGCACCAATCGTCCCATGGCGACGATGGTATGACGGGAACCGCGACTGCTCGAAACCTGTATGGATCCGCTCACTGTCGGGCTCACAGGGTTAGGAATGACATAGATGGCCTTTATTCCCTGGAATTTCAGGGCCCAGTCACGAACGACGCAGGTTTGGACTACGACAGCATCGGCATGTCGATACAACAAAGACCGCAATCCACTCCAGGCCAAGCCTATAGAACGCTGCTGGGGATCATTGCGTTCTGAGATGATAACGGGGACGCCGAGGCCCCGGCTTGCCATGAGCGTCAGGGTATTGGTCGTATCGATAAAACTTATCACCATGTCAGGATGCGCTCTGCGTAGTGCCTGACGCAGACATATGACTGTCCGGACATTGTGACGTATCGCCTGACCGATATGGGTCGAGAGAGATAAGACACCTAACCCTACGCGCTTGACACGAGGGTGAAGCTTGTACCAATCACTGGATTGCAAGCCGAGAGTGATCAGGGTAATGTCCTCTCCCTTCTCTGCCCAATAGTTGGCCATTGCG
>JANOJM010000067.1:0-5484 GCA_031418735.1 Nitrospiraceae bacterium
GCCATGCCGGTCCCGCTTGAGAGATCGAACCACCACTTCACGGTTGCTCACATAGGCTGCCATCGCATGCTTCGCCTGTTTCCCATGGGGCTGCTTGATTTCAGGACAATCGATGTCTTGAAGGTAGATTATTTCGCTGCGACCATCGTGGCGAATGGTCAATCGATCGCCCTCGTGGACAGTGACGACTCTCGCAACAAAGTCCGCCCACGAGAGAGTCGGATAGACCACCGCCAACGCGAGCACAAGACCGGCCATGAGGTGATGCTTCATGATGGACATGCTAGAACCCCAGGATCACTCGGCGAAGGGAAACACCACCTATTTCCACCCGCCTCTCTCGCACTCTCCATCGCCGCCTTCGCACTGGCGAATAGGCCGTCGGTCTCCTGGCCATCGAGCGGGTACACAACGAGTCCGAGACTCACCGTAACGGGCACCTCCTTGCTCTCGATGACGCAAGGCTGGGCGAACGCCTTTAGAATCCTGTCGCCGATAATTTCCATATCGGGCCGGCTGTTGACCCCTTCCATCAGGCAGGTAAACTCATCCCCGCCGAGACGCGCGGCCGTATCGACTTCTCGCAAACACTTCTTGAGGCGATCGGCAGCCTCTTTCAACAGGAGATCCCCCATCTCTTCCCCAAACGCCCAGACAGTCTCTTTGAAACGGTCCAGCCCGCACAGTACAAGGCCGACCACTTGTTTTTTACGCTTGGCCATAGCCACGGCATGGATCATCCGGTCTCGAAAGAGCACTCGATTTGCCAGGGTGGTCAGCGGATCCTGCTGCGCGAGATAGCTCAGATTTTGCTCGGCCTTTTTCCGTTCAACGGCATGCCGGACCGCGCGAGTGAGCTGCGCGGCGGTCGACCCGTCCTTCATCACAACCTCTTGGGCTCCATGTTGAATCATCTGCCGATCCACCGCTTCATTGTCCTTTTCACCGAGCACCACGATCGGCAGCCGGCACAGTGCGGCCTGGAGAAGATCCAACGTATCCAAACCATGGGTGTCGACTAAGGTCTGATCCATGACGATGGCGTCGAAAGGCTCTTGATTGAGCCGACGCAAGGCACTGCTGAGACGTTCCACATGGGTCACCTCGATCTGCCCATTTTCCTTCTCTCGCAGCATCTCGATGGCGCGCTTTGCATCGCCTGGATTGTCCTCAACTAACAACACGCGAATCATGCAGTCCTCACAAATGTCAGTCGCCGCCTACACGAAAGGCTTACACCCTTACCCCACACATAACTTGATGTTCGATCACAACTTACTAGACGAAAACGAGTTCTTCTCATTGGCCAGACTTCGAACCAGAGGATCGAGTCGATTCACTGAGAAGGATACTGGATGAACCGATCTGACGCCACTATTTTGATAAATCGAGAATCAGGCTTCGGCCTATGAATCTATCCGTCGCGATGCGATGGAACGCGGCGACAGGCGGGAGGAGTCACTTTCAGGAGCGGAGTACCGGAGGGACTTACCCCGTCACGCATCGTAGAGCGCTCCGGGGTGGACAAGCTATCTATGGAGCCGGCGATCCGGATTGAACGGACGACCTGCGGTTTACGAAACCGCTGCTCTACCAACTGAGCTACGCCGGCCCTCACACGAAGGACCACAACTTACACGGGTTTTTTCTCAGCCTCAAGGGATTTCTCGTTCATCAATAGACAACGGACGACAGAACGGCTCTCCACCTCCAACCCTCCGGCTGACTGAGCAGCCATCGTGACTCGCGGATCATTCATGGAGAGTTCGAACCGGCGCCAATGGCCGCTACTTGAACTGGGCAACCGGCTGTAACCTGACCGAAGCCCCCTGGCCTGGCCTAGGGAGGCAGAGGGGCTCCTGTTCGTTGCCATACTGCTCGTGGGCAACCTTAAGCACCTGCCCCTTGATATAGGTACAGAGTTCTCCCGCCAGGATCGTACCATTCTTATCGATGTCTGCGGCGCCGCCTAGGCCTTTGAGTAATTGATAGGTAAACAGCCCGTGCCGGCCCTCATCATAATTATGGGCCTCCTGGACTGTCTGGTTGCCGACCATCCACATGATCTTCTCGTTCCCGCTGCCCTCCTGCTCCCACAGTGGGACGAGCCTGTCTGCCGCCGCCTTGCCAGGCGATGCTTCTAACGAGAGATCGAGCATGACGACGGCCTGCTGAATCGGCAATTTTTCCAAGGATTCCTGTAACCGGCGAAGCGAGTAGAGGCGCGTGCCGGATGTTGCGACACTGTCGAACAACATCATCGACACGGCGCCGGTTGCCGGCTCAACGACTCCTCGGCCCGTGACCGAGACATAGACCACGGTAGTGGGGTCCGTTTGTTTGGGTAGCCACTCTTCCAACACTTCGGCCAAATCGCTCTTAAGGGCATGGGTATCGACGAGGGTGCGCATGCGGTCGGAAGGAATCCCTCCGATCGATTTGAGGTACGCAGCCATGACTTCTGCATCCCGTCCGGCGTACTTAACCGGGGCAATACTGCTCTCACGAAACCGCCCCACGCCAACGACAATCCCGATGGCCTTAGGCTGTTTGAGCAGACTGGTCCGTTTCGGCAGCCGATCGACATCGACCGGCTGCGCCACAGCTTCCGTCCCAGGCTCAGGCTTCATCGCCACCAGAAACTTCTTGGCGGACGGCAACTGGACCGAGGGGGACCCGGCACGCAACATCAGCGTCAACTCCTCCTGCATAGCCTCTTTGACCCTGCCCACTTTGCCGTCTACGGTTAGGTGTTTCACTTCGCCAGGCTGCAGATCGCCGACTGATACGACGCTGGGAATCCGCTCGATCGAGGATGGCGTGGCCGTCACGAACAATTCAACAGCTCGTGCGGTTCCAGGGCCTTCATTTTTAATTTCAATTTCAATCGTGATGGCTTCACCCGTATAGAGCACCTGATGGTGATTTTCGTTGTGGACGATCGCCCGGAATATCACTGTGGCAGGACCATCTACCGGGGCCAGCACAGGCGCGGTGATCGCCGACGGCGGCGGCGTGACCGTCGTCACAACTGCCTTGAAGCCACCGGCCTTGCGTGCTTGAGCGGCATCGACAATCCTGCTGGACGTCCCGAGCTGCTTGGCCATACCATCCGTCACATACCCCATGGCTTCTTGAGCAATCGGGGCGAGCCCCTTCACTTCACACGACGCCTCGGTGACCTCGACCGATCCACGGCCACTGCTTTGAACCTTCTTGTTGTAGAGGATCGTCCCATCCGCAGCGGTGTAGGCAAAGTCCAATCCCAGGGTCACCGTAGCTGGATAGCTCTTATTGCCCTTTCGAGGGATAGTCAGATCGGCATGGGCTAGTCCCAACACTACATCGACAGAGCCGTCCGGCACCGATGAGGATCTCGTCTCGCCAGTCAGGACCTTTTCAAAGACGCGGCTCGTTTTCCGTCTGAGCGATTCTTGTAGTGGGGCGCTGATCGGCAAGGACTGCCTCTGACCACAGGCATCTTGATAGGTGAGCTGCGCCCCGGTGATGCTCGGATCGGACCGAAGTTGGACAGTCAGGGGAAGATCGTAGCTGATCGTCGAACCGTCTCGGCCTGAGAAGAGCGAGCAGCCCGTGAATATCGCGAGACCTATCCACGCGACAACCCATGAGGCTGCACGAAATAGAAGGGGGGAATGCCCTGAATCGATGACTTGCACAATCATTCTTATACAGAAAATCAACCAGCGAGCGCAACGAACCTGGTCTATCTGGTTTGTTTTGTTGATCTGGTTGATTTGGTTCATCTGATTAGTTTCATTCAACCAAACAAACCAAATGAACCAAATGAACAAGAGAAACCAGCCGCGCCCCGCGATTGACAGCCCCGCACCCCTCGGCTAAGTTCACCCGCATGAGCGAGTCAATTTCACCAGCGCCGGGAGCGCCGTCACCACCTCAACTCTCCTGGTCCGCCGTCAGCCGGCTCATTCGCCTCCAAAACCAGACTGGGACGTGGCTGCTCATGCTCCCGACTCTCTGGTCTTTGGTGTTGGCCGCACGCGGCATGCCTCCGCTTCGCCTGTTCGTGATCTTCGTTGCCGGGTCTTTTGTGATGCGTAGCGCAGGAGTCGTGATGAACGATTTCGCAGACCGATCGTTCGACCGGCATGTGGCCCGTACCAAGGTGCGGCCACTTGCGTCGGGTGAACTCAGTACCACACACGCTGTGCTGGTCGCCGGTCTCCTCTTGTTGCTTGCCGGAATGCTTGTGCTGCTCCTTAACCCGCTGACAATCCTTCTGAGCCCAATCGCCGTCCTCTTGGCCGCCCTCTACCCCCTGGCAAAACGCGTAATCCACATCCCGCAAGCCATGTTGGGTATTGCCTTCGGATGGGGCACCATCATGGCTTGGACCGCCTCGCAGGGAGCGATCGAAGCGCCGGCCTGGTGCCTATTCGCTGCGACAGTCTGCTGGGCGATTGGATACGATACGATCTACGCGCTTCAAGATCGGGAAGACGATCGTCGAATCGGCGTGAAATCCTCGGCGCTGCTGTTCGGTTCGTCAGCCTGGATCGCCGTTGGCACAGTCTTCTGCGCGATGCTGTTGCTATTGGGACTCGCAGGCTGGCTCGCCGATATCGGGTGGATCTACTATGCAGCGCTCGTTGCCATTGGAGCCTGGTGCCTAAGGCAAGCCCTACAGCTCAGACAAACCGTGACGACTCCTGCCGCCTTCCACATGTTTCAGCAACATGTGTGGGTAGGAGCCGCCGTCTTCATTGGATTGATTGCAGGATTTCTGCTCTGACCGAAGGATGATTAACAGTCTATCTGGTCTGTTCGGTCTATCTAGCCTGTCTGGTTAGTTTTGTTCAAGCACATAAACAAGGCAGACCAAGTTTTTCTCAGCTCTCGAAAGCTTATTTTTTCGCCTTCTCTTCCTTGGCCTTGGCCGCAGCCTTTTCCGCTTCAGCCTTTTCCGCCGCAGCCGCAGCTGCAGCCTTCTGGATATCTTCCTCGGTCATCATCGATTTCAATGTCGTAAGGTATATCGTCACTGCCTTGGCATCGGCATCGCTGAGGCCAAGCGCCGGCATCCTGGATTCCGCATTCATCGCCTGCGGGTTCTTCAGCCACCGATAGACCCAGGTCCCATTCAATCTGAATCCCGCCCGGTCGAGCGCCGGCCCGACCTTCCCGCCATCTTTGCCAATACTATGGCACCCGTTGCAACCATACTTGTTCTCATAGAGCCGTTGGCCAAGGGCCACCGTCTTGGCAAGCTGGTCCGGCTTAATTGTGAGATCCGGCCTGGGAACGCTGGTGCCTTTTCCTGGTCTCGTCACGAGATTCGTCATTGCAGCCTGTGCAGCATCAAGTTCTTTTTTCGCTTTGACCATGACTGCTAATTCGTTGGCATAGGAGGACTCGTCTGGCTCGACGTCCTTCTTGAGTGCTTCACTTTTCTTTTCCGCTTCATCGCTGGCTTGCTTTTCGGCAGCCTCGTACGCCTTCGTC
>JANOJM010000068.1:0-12022 GCA_031418735.1 Nitrospiraceae bacterium
GCTGAGTTGATCTCGGAACGAGATGCACCGCGCCAGCCTTGATCACGGCTGCAACCAGAGAGCCTGTGACGAGACCAAGTTCTTCTCTGGCTCCTCGCGTGATCACCGCCCGCAAGGGGAAACCGCAATCGACCGTGACCGTCACCAATACACCCTGCGGCAGCATCTCGGTGATACGTCCAGACAGGTGGTTACGCGCGCTGGTGACTCCGCTCCCTGATTGTTCAAGCAGCACATCTTCCGCGCGGATGCAGACATACACGGCTGCGCCGATCACGTCCGCGCCTAACCCCTTCAGCATCGTCCCGTTCACCGATAGGGTCGCCAGCCCATTGTCGTTTGCGACCACGTGCCCCTGCACGACGGTCTCGATACCGACGATCTGCGCCACCTCCGCATTGGATGGCCTGGAGAATACTTCCTGCGGTGAGCCGGTTTGAAGAATCGTTCCACCCTGCATCACGGCGATCACATCGCCCAGCGTCAGAGCCTCAGCCCAATCGTGCGTCACGACGACAGAAGGGATGTGCAACTGCGTCAAGAGGACTCGCAGTTCTCCACTCAAGCGACTGCGTGTCGGCGCATCCAATGCCGACAGGGGCTCATCGAGCAACAAGAGCTGCGGTCGTCTGGCGATCGCACGCGCAAGCGCCACACGTTGCTGTTGCCCACCAGAGAGCTGCGCCGGCTTGGCCTGTTCGAGCCCCTGAAGCTGCAACAAGGCAATCAGCTCGCGAACACGCTCCTGTCGCACAGCCAGCGGAAGATCGCTCAATCCATATTCAATGTTGCCGCATACTGTGTGGGTGGGAAAGAGCGCATAGTCTTGAGCCATGTAGCCGATCCGCCTCGCTTGCGGCGAGAGACGAATATTGGACGCCGCATCGAGCCAGGTCGTCGGACCGAACTGAATCAGCCCCTCTTCCGGCCATTCCAACCCGGCGAGACAACGCAGCAGGGTTGTTTTCCCGGATCCCGATGGCCCGAAGAGAATCAGGACTCGCGGAGGATCCAGCGGCAACGTAAGTTGTGTCGCAGCAGTAAACCGACCGGGAAAGGTCTTGCGGCAATCGACCGTCAGCGCTGCGGCCATACAGCCCAGACCTTTCGATTCATCGCGTAGACCAGCAACAGCACGCCATAGGAGACCGCGAGCAACAACAGTGCCGTCTTGGCGGCCCCGGCATAGTTGAGTGCCTGTACTTCGTCGTAAATATCGATCGAGACCGTTCGCGTCTCGCCCTCGATGTTGCCGCCGACCATCAGCACCACACCGAACTCCCCGAGCGTATGGGCGAAACTCAGGACCGCGCCGGTGATGAGGCCTGCCGTCGACAGCGGTGCGATCAGACGAAAGAAGGTCTTGAACTTCGACACCCCGAGCGTCCAGGAAGCTTCGATCAACCGGCGATCGACTTGCTCAAAGGCTGCGGCAAATGGTTGCACGGCAAACGGCAGACTGTAGAGAATCGACGCGAGAAGCAGCCCTTCGAAGGTAAAGGGGAGCGGATGCCCGACCACGTCGCTATAGAATCGACCGACTGGGCTGTGCGGACCGATCGCGACCAAAATATAAAAACCCAGCACCGTCGGAGGCAACACGAGCGGCAACGCGACCACCGACTCGACAATAAACTTCCAGCGCCATTTCGAAAAGGTGAGCCAGTAGGCGATGGGCAGTCCGACGACAAGCAACACAGCCGCCGTGAGCAGCGCGAGCTTGAAGGTGACGGCAATCGCAATCCAGTTCATCGTTGCCCCGTCATTGGTCAATCGTCATTCGTTAAACGTCAATTGAGATTTCACGGAAGTTGCCTGCCTATGGTTTCGTACCACCTGGGATGACGAAGCCATAGCGTTTCATGATCTCTTGTCCGTTGGGGCCTTTGATGAATTCAAGAAACTGTCGCGCGGCTTCTGGACTTTTTGACGACTTCAAAATTACGGCGCCCTGCTCAAGAAGTGGGTGAGCCTCCGCGGGAACTTCCCAATAGGTCCCCTTTGATTTCATGGCGGGAGCCACAGCCAGAGCCAATGCAATGATCCCGATGTCGCAGGCCCCGGATTCAATAAACTGGGCAGCCTGTGAAATATTCTCTCCCAATATGAGCTTCTCTTTGACCTGGTCATACACCTTAAAATGTTCCATCGCAGCCACAGCCGCCCTGCCATAGGGAGCATGTTTGGGATTGGCGATGGCGATCTTCTTGACCGTCGGTTCACGCAAGATCTCCAGCCCCTTGGAGAGATCGAGGTGCGACTCCTTGCCGGTCCACAAGACAATCCGCCCGACGGCATACTGATACAGCGAGCCAGGAACGGTCAGGCCGGCTTCCTCCAATTTCCTGGGGTACGCGATGTCGGCTGAAAAGTAGAGGTCGAACGGCGCGCCATTCTGAATTTGCGCATAGAAATTGCCAGAGGAACCGAGCGTCAGCCTCACGTGATTGCCGGTCGTGCGTTCGTACTCCGTCGCAATTTCTCTGAAGGCAAAACTCAAATCCGACGCAGCCGCAATCGTAATCACCTCGGCAACCGCCACGTTTACGCCGGGTAAGAGGAGCAGACACAGGGCAAAAATCATTCGAATCATGGGTTGACCTCCCTACAATCTGACTCTCACCGAAGCATAAAAATAATCTGAATCTTTGTTTCCACCGGCGGGCATTTGGGCAACGATGGCGGGGCTGTCAAAATAGGGTCCCTTGAACCAATGAACATACCCGAAGTCAAAATCCATGTTTTGTCTCATAGCCCAAAGCGGAGCCCATTGCGCGCGAAGTTGCACATCGTGCCCTAGATAGTTTCCAGATCCTCCTGTGGGATCTTGTAAGCCGCTACCTGAAAACGCTGCGGTCGCTTCCGCCAGATACCAGAACCGGTGCTTGACTGTGAGTACCAAATTTTCGTCAGGTTTGAGGATCAGCCTCCAACCGGGAGCACTGATGTTGGACCGGGGAAATGGTCCGAAAATTCCTGTGGGACCCAAATCAAAATTGCGGGCGCCGAACAGGACATCAAAGTTTCCGTCCTGGCTTCCTCCCGGCGTGCGACTGCCGCTGGAGTAGGTATACTGCGCCAAAAACCGAGGAGTCCAAGGCAGATTAAACGTGTACCCGGCTTCGACGTTTGGGTTATAAGCAAAATGCTTGACGGTGCCCAAATGTCCCGTTTGAATGGCCCCCTCGAATTCATAATCGAATTCGTTGGTCGCGGGAGACTTGAATAGACGAACACCGTAAGTATTATACGTACGGTGAAGACTTTTATTTTGAAGCTCTTGATCGTTTAACCCGAAATAGTACGCATTCACGTTGAACCAGGGAACGTGTGCGCTCTCCACGTAGGCCCCCCAGAAGACACTCTTTGCTGTCTGCTCGTCCAGTTGCACCTGATCCCGAAGCACCGGTTCCACTAAAAAAGCCCTGACCCGCCAGGTTTGGCCTTCGTTGATTTGCCAATGGACCCCATCGAAGGCATTTACGGTATTTCGGAAATCGTTTCGGGCCACGTATCGACGCATGCCGAAATCCATGGTCATGCGACCGATATGCAAGTCCGTTCGCAATCCGCTCCCCCCAACATTGTTGATGCTCAATGCCCCGAAGAGCTGCAGGATGTCAAATTGGTTGACCGTTTGGGCAGTCCTGAAATCCCCCGGTTCATCGCTCGACAAGGCTCGCGAATCCTGCCCTTCGAAGAGAAACCGGAAGGGGCCATTGCCCCCCAACCCTACGCGCACTCTGGATCGGAGGGCTAACTGGGAATCGGTTCCCCCGCCCCCAATGACTTGATTCGTCCGCCAGGGATGGTCGTTCGATTCAAATCGGGTGCGGTTTTCAAGGCCCAGGTCAATCCAATCGGGTAAGTGCATCGCGGTTTTCAGATATCTGGTCCATTCGACTTCTCTCCGTAGATTTAGGACCGCATCGGCTGGTTCGATCCAATTTTTCCCCTTTTGTGCTGACACTTCGATGTATCTCTCGTTCGTGATCAACCCCTTCGCGAGCATAAGCTTGAGTACAGGATCTTCCGTGCTATGGAAGACCCACTTTCCGTCTTTCTGCACCATTTCGCCGTACTCGACAGCCCTCACCGAGCCAGCTCCCACAAGAAGGAGAAGGACGCTCAGGAATGTGCACCACCATCTACTCTTGGCCATAGTGACTCCGATTATCTGAGCGGTATGGTCAGCCAACATGCAGCGCATGGAGTTTCCCTGTTTCACTGGTGTCATATCCGCCCAGCGCCTCGATCTCATTGCGAAACGGACGGCTGACCAGAGTCTCGAACAAATGGGCCAACGTCGGATGGGACTTCAGATAGGCTTTGGGCACAACAAGGTCGTACCGGGCGGCTTGAAGCGGGACGAAATCGAGGCCAAAAATTTGTGCGGCAGATCGAATCCCGATCCCGACGTCCGCCTGGCGACTGGCAATCGCGCGCGCAACTTCGAAATGCGACGCGACGACCGTGCCATAGCCCCGTACATGCTGATAATTGACTCCCGCCGCGCGCAACCGCTGATCCAGCAACAGCCTGGCCCCAGCACCCTCTTCTCGATTTACAAGCGTGACGTTGGGATCGGCGACGTCGCTGACCGCACGGATCGACTTGGGATTACCCGCTCGCACGAGCAAGCCCTCTTCCCAAGTGGCGAATGTGACGACCTCATAGTTCGAACCTTTCAGCGCACGCCGGAGGAACGGCAGGTTCGATTCCCCCGTCGTCGGATCGAAGAGATGCAGCCCTGCAACATGCACCTCGCCCTGTTGTAACGCCTGAAGCGCCGCCATGCTTCCCATCGTCCAACCGACCAAGGAGGTCTGATCCTTGTGCCGCTTCATGTGCTCGCCTGCAAGGAAGATCGCAGGGTCACAACCTGCCACAGCGATGGCCTGTTCAATCGCCTGACGGCCGCGCGAGAGTTTCACTCGCACCGTCATACCTGACGTCTGCCCCTCCGCCTCGACGACATACCCATCAGTAGGAACAGTGAAGGAAAGCGCCTCACCCAATCCGCTGACCGGTCGCACAACCATTTTCGAACCCACCATCGATACTTTGACTCGGATGGATGAAGCCTTCAGGTCCCTTTGCGGGAGATGGCCGATCAGCTTGCCCTCAACAATGTCCTCGACTGTCCCAATACTGAAAAGGTCTTCGACGCGACAGGCCAACACCGACGCGAGGTGGAGGGCGACGGCTGTGGTCGGGAGATACAGATTCGACTCAATGGACGATACCGCCTGCCGCGTGATGCCTGCACGAGCAGCCAGTTCGCCTTGTGAGAAACCTTTATGCGTCCGAAGCGCTTTGAGGTGATTGGAAAAATTGCGAGGCGCTTTAGTCGACTGCTTCAGATTCTTCATGGTCGATGAATAGCAATTATACTTGCTACACGTCAAGCATTATTGCTCTACGTGCTTTATCGCGATCTAAATAATATTGGATGATCGTCCATTTTCAGATCTAACATACATGAAATTTATATTGTTGACAAAGTAAGTTCATATGCAATACAACTGTACTACTTAATCATGATCGGGACAGTAGGATTTAACCATGTCTCTTCCAATGCTGTAGGGAAAGAAGAAATGAAGGCTCCCCTTCCATACTCCAATGACCAGGCGCACCGCCACCGCTGAGGGCCCTCATGGCGAGAAGGATGATAATCATGAAGATGCGTGGATTGTTGTTCCTAGGACTTTTGTTCCTCCTCACCTCACCCCATACCGCCAAGGCGGGAGAAACGATCCGCGTGGGGCATTTCCCGAACATCACGCATGTCCAAGGCCTGGTGGCCCAACATCTCTCTCGCACCGGCCCCGGCTGGCTTGAACAACGGCTGGGAACCGACATCAAAATCGAATGGTACATCTACAACGCAGGCCCCAGTGCCATGGAAGCGATTCTGGCTGATTCTATTGATCTGACCTATGTGGGCCCTAGTCCGGCATTGAATGTTTATGCCAAGTCCAATGGCGAGGAGGCCCGAATCATTGCCGGTGCAGCCGCCGGCGGCGCGGCACTGGTCGTCCAACCGGACTCTGGATTGCAGCAGCCTACAGATTTTCGCGGGAAGAGAATTGCCACCCCGCAACTCGGCAATACCCAGGACATTGCATGCCGGGCTTGGCTGGCCAATGGGGGGTTAAAAATCACGCAGACGGGTGGAGAGGCTTTCGTTATCCCCACTCCCAATCCGGATCAGCTCACCCTGTTTCAACAGAAAAAAATCGATGCGGTCTGGACGGTAGAACCATGGGTCTCGCGCCTGGAACGCGAAGCCGGAGGCAAGGTGCTCGTCGAACAGTCGCGCGAAAGCATCACCGTCCTGGTATCGAGCGTGAAGTTCATCAAGACGAAACGTGAGCTGGCTAAGAAGTTTGCGCAAGCCCACCGTGAACTCACCGAGTGGATTCTCGCGCACCCTAATGAGGCCAAGCAGATGGTCCGGCAGGAATTGGCTGTCGAGACGCGAGCCGAGGTGTCAGAGGACTTGATTGCCCAAGCATGGAAGCGCATCGTGCTGACCACAGACGTCTCTCTGGATGAGTATCAGCATTTCATCTCCGATGCCCAGCGAGCGGGGTTCATGCGCGCAGCTCCCGACTTGTCCCGGCTCATCGAAAGACTGAATTGACATGGCCTCGCCTGAAGTCAATCCGGCCAAGACCGTACCCTCCAAGCTCGTCCTCGAACATGTCTCAAAGTGCTTTCAGACCCGTTCGCTGAAGGTCCAAGCCCTTGACGATGTCACGCTCCACATTGCAGAGGGAGAGTTCGTCTGTCTTGTCGGCCCCAGCGGGTGCGGTAAATCGACCCTACTCAATATCATTGCCGGATTGGAACGGCCAGATCGCGGCTTGGTCCAGGCCGATGGGAAAGACATCGTGGGGCCAGGACCTCGCCGCCTCATGATGTTTCAGGAGGCGGCGCTGTTTCCATGGCTGACCGTTCTGGGCAACGTACTGTTCGGCTTAAAGCTCAATACGGGGCTGAGCGCGGCGGAGCGCCGGGAGAAGGCTGAATATTTCATTGAACTCGTCGGCCTCAAGAAATTCAAGCATTCCAATGTCCACGAACTTTCGGGCGGCATGAAACAACGCGTGGCCTTGGCTCGGGCTTTGGCGCCGACCCCCACCGTCCTACTAATGGATGAACCATTCGGCGCGCTCGACGCCCTGACACGCGAACAGCTGTACGGGGACATCCAACGAATCTGGAGCCAGCATCGGAAGACCATCGTCTTCGTCACGCACAACGTGCGTGAAGCCGTCTGCTTGGGCGACCGCGTCATTTTGTTTTCGCCGAACCCTGGACGGATTCGCGAGGAATTTGCCATTCCCCTTCCGCGATCACGCGACATCAACAGCGTAGACCTGGCTCGCTACTCGACGGAAATCACTCGCGTTTTAAAAGGCTACGTCCAGACGGAGGTGGCAGGATGATCGTGCGATGGCTGGCCGCATCTCTGTTCTTCATGCTGATCGTGGTGGCATGGCATCTGGCCGTAGAGGCACACATGTGGTCTCCCCTCTTGTTGCCCTCGCCCTTCAGTGTCTTCGAGTATCTCCGATCCGCCGCTGCAGACGGCACGCTTGTGGAGGCCACAGGGGTCACAGTCCAACGGCTCCTCATCGGCTATGGGTTGGGAATCCTTGTTGGACTTCCATTGGGACTGCTCACCGCGTCTTCCCGCTGGTGCCAGGACACGATCGGCGTCCTCGCATTAGGGCTGCAAACGCTCCCCAGCGTCTGCTGGGTACCGCTGGCCCTGCTCTGGTTCGGGCAAACAGAAGCCTCCCTGCTGTTCGTTGTCGTAATGGGAACCCTCTGGTCGCTGATCATTGCGACCGATCATGGGGTGCGGACCATTCCACCCATTTATACGCGCGCAGCTCGAAGCATGGGCTCGACCGGATTGCACATGTGGACACACGTCGTCCTGCCGGCATCGCTCCCCTTTCTCTTGAGCGGCATGAAACAGGGCTGGGCCTTTGCCTGGCGCTCCCTCATGGCGGCAGAAATATTCGTGACGATTCTGACCGGCTTTGGCCTCGGCCATCTGCTTCATTATGGGCGAGAACTGAATGCCATGGATCAAGTCATCGGCATCATGCTGGTCATCGTGGTCATCGGGCTAGCCGTGGACAAAACGCTCTTCGCTCCCATTGAACGATTTCTCCATCGCCGCTGGGGAACAGAGCGACAGTAGATTTTCCAACAAAGGGGGATTGCCATGGCAACTCAACACAGTACGGCCATACCGTTCGTTGCTTCAACCGTGATGGCCATCGCGCTGATGTTCGTGCCCCCTGCTATTGCGGGGCAGTTCGGCACGCCAAAAGAAAATGAAGGAACCAGGATTTTTCACGCCACGGAACATCCACGCTACAGCGGACAGTTTCACCTTTCAGGTCAGAAGGCGACACTGATTGGAAGCATGCAGGATCGCGCGCCGTGGGACCACCTCGACTATGCCGGCAAACACCTGACACAGGTGCAGAGCACAATCGACATTGAGGTGAACGAACGTACCAACAGCGGCCAGGTGGTCGCTGAATTTGCCGAGGGCTCCGACCGCTATCGAATCGTCTTCGATCGTTTTGCCGCGAAGGCTTCGTTCCAGGACGGAGGGATTGCGACCAGGATCTATGAGCATGGCGATTCCGGAAACGGCGATCCACTGTATCCGAAAACGTGGTTGTATCTCGGTGGCTGGGGCCAGGCTACGATGTACAAGAACGATCAGGTGCTCTACAAAGACTATGATGCCCATTTCATGGTCATGGAGCGGTCCCGCGATCCCAAGACCCATGAAGTTCGCTATCCGGTTACGCGGACTCTGCCCGGAGGCGAGACAGATCCGGCCGGCATGGAAATCGATCTCTGGGTCCGGTCGAAAGAACAGAACACAAACAACTTCCCTCCCTTTGAGACCTTCGTCCACCTCTGTTGGGATGAGGTGACGTGGCGGAGCGCGCAATGAGGCTCTTGGCCAACGCTTTCCTCCTTGTGGCTATTCCGGTGCTTCTGGGATTCGGACCCATGGCGACTCAGGCGGAGACCGCCACTCCCATGCAAGGATGGAGTTTCGATCATGAAGAGCCCGGCGTCCTACTTCGCCAGTTTTCAATTGGAACGATATTCGATGGACGGCCTGTGGGCGAGCGGCAAAATCTCGCGACGGATCGAGCCAAGAGTCCTCCGCATGTATTCGCCCAGCTCATGAGCAAGGGCGCGGAGCCTGCCTACAACGTGGCACTGATCAAGGCAGTCATCGCCGTTGCCTGACTCAAGCAAGACGGGAGGGGCAGGCTGAAGACCGAAGGCTGAAGTATTCAGAACTGCGAATCGTGCATTTCTCGCCCGTCCCGCCTTTCCCGCTCGTCGCGCATCGTTCACGCCACGCGACTGGCTACTTCTTCTGCTTGGCGCGCGCTAGGGCCAGCGCCATGGCCATCGTACCAACTGGCTGTGGTTCCCGGTCCTGAACACGTTGAGGTGCCGGCAGACGCCGCGCACGCGGCTCGCGTGCGACTCCCTTAGAGACCTCGACAGGCGTGCGGCTTGAAGCGGGCGCACTGACTGGCGCATCGTCGATGCGCATGGTCAGAGAGATGCGCTGGCGTTTCACATCGACGTCCAGCACCTTTACCTTCACGATCTGACCAGGCTTGACGACCTCATGCGGATCCTTGACGAATTTATTCGCCAGCGCCGACACATGCACGAGGCCGTCCTGATGCACGCCGACATCGACGAAGGCGCCGAAGGCGGCGACGTTTGTGACCACGCCTTCCAGAACCATGCCTTGCTGTAGATCGGTCAGAGACTCGATACCCTCTTGGAACGTGGCCGTCTTAAACTCCGGGCGCGGATCGCGGCCCGGCTTTTCCAATTCAGTCAATATGTCGCGCACCGTCGGCACACCGAACTTCTCATCGGTGAAATCGGCGGGAGATAATCCCTTCAACACGGCCGGCTGACCCATCACGTCCATCATGCCCTTGCCGATGCGCGTGAGAATACGCTCGACCACCGGATAGGCTTCCGGATGGACGGAGGAGCGATCCAGCGGATTATCGCCGTCGTTGATTCGGAGAAACCCTGCGGCCTGTTCGAAAGTCTTGTCACCCAGACGCGGCACCTTGCGGATCGTGGTGCGATTTTGGAAAGGGCCGTTCGCATCACGGTACTCAACGATGTTCTTCGCCAGGACCTTATTCAGACCCGATACCCGTTCAAGCAGCGGCGCCGATGCCGTATTGACGTCCACGCCCACGGCATTGACACAGTCTTCCACGGTCGCATCGAGCGAACGTGCCAGCGCCTTCTGGTTGACATCGTGCTGATATTGACCGACGCCGATCGCCTTAGGATCGATCTTCACCAGCTCTGCGAGCGGGTCTTGCAAACGCCTGGCGATGGAGACGGCGCCACGCAGACTGACATCCAGACTGGGGAACTCGGCCGCGGCGAAGGCCGACGCCGAATAGACCGAGGCGCCGGCTTCGCTGACCACGATCTTGGACACCTTTTGTTCCGGCTTCTGAACCGCAACCAATTTGATCATCTCGATGGCAAGCTTGTCGGTCTCCCGGCTGCCAGTCCCATTGCCGATCGAGATGAGTTCGACGCCATGCTGCACGACCAACCGTGCCAGCGTCGCCAACGAACCCTGCCAATCATTGCGCGGCTGGAGCGGGTAAATGGTCGTCGTCTCCAGCAGCTTGCCGGTCGCATCGACTACCGCCACCTTACAGCCCGTGCGGATGCCGGGATCGAGGCCGAGCACGGCCTTCGGGCCGGCAGGCGCCGCCAGCAGCAACTCGTGCAGATTGCGTCCAAAAATCTTGATCGCCTCGGCTTCCGCCGCTTCGCGCAACTGCACCAGCAATTCCACCGAAAGATGAAGATGTATCTTGCCTCGCCAGGCCCAATCGCACAGGCCCATGAGCCACCTGTCCGCTGTGCGGCCCCGGTCTTCGATGCCGACATGCGCCGCAATGGTGGCGATGCAGGGATGCGGCACGGCGGCTTCGAGTGCCTCGCCCAGGTTCAACTCAATCTTCAACACACCCAGCGTGCGTCCACGAAACAGCGCCAGCGCGCGATGCGATGGAATGGTGCGGATCGTTTCAGCATAGGCGTAGTAATCACGGAACTTTTCTTCCTCAGCCGTTTCCTTGCCTTTCATCACGGTGGATGTGATGACACCCTGGTCCCACAGGCGAGTACGCAATTTTGCGAGCAACTCGGCAGTTTCGGCAAAACGCTCGGCCAAGATATCCCGCGCACCTTCGAGCGCAGATTTTGCGTCCGGCACGTTGATGGCCTCAATACCTTCCGATGCAGGCTTCACATTCAGATACTTCATGGCCTCCTGCTCAGGATCGAGCGTTGGATCGGCAACCAGGGCATCGGCCAGCGGTTCCAATCCCGCTTCGCGCGCAATCTGCGCTCGCGTACGCCGCTTGGGTTTGTAAGGCAAGTAGAGATCTTCCAACGTTTGCTTGGTCGCAGCTGCGTCAATGGTCCCGCGCAATACATCGGTGAGTTTGCCCTGCGCTTCGATCGACGCCAGAATCGCCGCACGGCGCAGCTCTAATTCCCGTAGATACAGAAGTCGCTCTTCCAATGTGCGCAAGTGCGTATCGTCCAAGTTGCCGGTGGCCTCTTTGCGATAGCGCGCGATAAACGGCACGGTCGAACCTTCATCGAGCAGGGCGACCGCGGCCCTAACTTGATCGAGTCCCACACCGAGTTCTTTGGCGATGAGTGGAACGATCTTCAGCTGTGCTGCATCTGAAACTGTCTGGGCTGTTGGAGAAACCATCTGTGTCCGTTACCGATCTTTCCGAACGCGACACCGCGCCGAGTGCCGGCCACTCGGAATCATGCACGCGTTCTTGTTAGGGTGTATCACACGTCTTCGCTGTTGGATTGATGACAATTCAGTTGTGATTGAGGAGGTATAGTCCGCGCGGACCCACGACGTTGTGCGATGAACCTG
>JANOJM010000069.1:0-1587 GCA_031418735.1 Nitrospiraceae bacterium
CTTGAAACCGGTCAGTGACGTGCTCAACAAGATCTCAGATAAACAAATTCGGATCGAAGGCCACACCGACAACTTGAACATCAGCCCGAAGTTACAAGATCGATTCAAGACAAACTGGGAACTCTCGACAGCGCGAGCCACGACCGTGGTGCGCTACCTGATCGATCAGGGCGGTGTGGACCGCCAGCACCTCTCCGCAGTCGGCTATGCCGATACCCACCCCCTCGCCTCGAACGAGACGGAACAAGGCAGGGCTTCGAATCGGCGAATCGAGATCGTGCTGTACCCGAAAGACCTCAAACGCATTACCGGCCAACTGGAGAACACCAGCTCAGGAACCAAATAGTCATCCGTCCTCCGGAGGTGCTCACATTAGGTGAGCACCTCCCCCATCAACCTAGCCCTTCCCCCTCTTCCCTGCTTCGGTTATGATGCATCACGTGCTCGGTCTTCGAGATCACTGCTCAGAAGCCGACAAACTCATTCAGGCCAGGGAGAAAGAACCCGGCTGGTCTGCCCACTTGAGATACCACATCCTATCAGGAGGTCCTCATGCGCTGGGAAGGGCAACGAGAAAGTGGCAATGTCGAAGACCGTCGAGGTATGGGCCCAGCACGGGTCGGCGGGGTGGGCGGCCTTGGTATCGGCGGCATCGTCCTGGTACTCGCTGTCAGTTATTTCACTGGCATCAATCCCTTGACCCTCCTCAACATGCTCAACGGCGTGCAGAGCGTGACGGAATCACCGACCCCCTCTGAACCTATCGCAGCTGGACCCCCCGACGACAAACTGGGAAAATTCGCCGGGGTTGTCCTCGCCGACACGGAAACCACCTGGAGACAACTCCTTGGGCCGCAGTACGAAGATCCTCGACTCGTCCTCTTCACAGGCGCAGTTCAGTCCGCTTGCGGAACCACGTCGTCTGCAGTCGGCCCCTTCTACTGCCCCAGGGATCACAAAGTGTATCTCGACCTCTCATTCTTCAACGAGATGTCGCACCGTCTGGGTGCACCTGGCGACTTTGCGCAGGCCTATGTCATTGCCCATGAGGTGGGCCATCACGTACAGAATCTCATGGGCATTGCAGAGAAGGTCACGCGCCTCCAGCGCCAGGCCTCTGAACGAGAGGGGAACGCCTTGTCGGTGCGAATGGAACTGCAGGCCGATTGTTTCGCAGGCGTCTGGGGCCACCACGCCAAGCGTGAACGGAACCTCATCGAGCCAGGCGACTTCGAAGAGGGCTTGAAAGCTGCTGCCGCCATTGGAGACGACCGACTCCAAAAGATGTCTCGCGGCTCTGTTCAGCCGGAAAGCTGGACACACGGCTCCTCAGAGCAACGCATGGCGTGGCTCCGCAAAGGATTGGAGACAGGAGACCCTAAGGTCTGTGATACCTTCTCCAACAATCGGCTCTAGCAGGATGCTGAAAAATGGGACGGGGTGGCTGGACGATCCCCGTGCTCGCGCAACGCGCGGTCGCAGACTCCCCTCGTTGGACGCGCGCAATTGGGATCATCCCAGCCACCCCTTATTAAGTGATAGTTCGCTGCGGCCTTGCTGAACGGCCATTTTGAGCATCCTGCTGAT
>JANOJM010000070.1:0-3638 GCA_031418735.1 Nitrospiraceae bacterium
GCAGCACAGCACCGCTCACCTCTACTTGCGAGCAGCGACGTCACACGTGTACTCGAACGACTCAATACCGTTACTGTGCCAGCCTAAGCCGTGATCGATCATGTCTGGTTATAAACGCCACATCTTCGTCTGTACCAACCAACGGAGCCCCGACGATCCTCGTGGAAGTTGCTCCAAGCTTGGATCTGAGGCGCTCCACGCCCACTTCAAGCAGGAAGCGAAGCGGCTGGATCTGAAAGACGTCGTCCGCGCCAATAAAGCCGGGTGCCTCGACCATTGCGCCGAAGGACCGAGCGTCGTGATCTATCCAGAAGGCGTGTGGTATCAGGTAAAATCCGAAGCCGACGTGACGGAAATTATGGAGCGCCACGTTATCAAGGGCGAGGTCGTAACACGATTGATCATGCCCGATCATCCGGCCCCTAAAGCACTCCCTCCGCTCGCATCGTAGTGTTACACCACAAGGATTGAGATGGCCGTCGAAGAAAAATGGAAAGCCAACCTGGAGAAGGTGGCCTTCATGAAGCAGTTTCCGGGGTTACTCGGAAGCTGGGATTTGTTAGCGGGCAAAACCATCAAGGCCGTCATTCCGCTCAAGGGGAAACAGGGTGCCGCCGTGCTGGTGTGTACTGATGGCACCTTTACCATCGTGCCCGCGATGGCGCCGGAGCCCTATGAGTTGGGTGAGGCCTTGGTGGTGGCACGGGCGCTCCTCGAACCGACACATCAGACGGCCTATGTGGAGTATGACCGATTGGTCAAGAAGGACAAGGACGCTCTCAAGTCGGCCAGGGTCGATAAGATTCTTGGAGCGATTCAAAACAATCTGGAGCAGCATCCGGAATTGAAAGATCGCTTGAAAGAACTTGTGAAGGAGTGGAAGTGAGTGACAGCCTTCCCGATAGAAATATGTTCGACATTTTTTCCCAGGGTCTCTTTGAAGGAGTCAAACCTATGATGGTCATTCGCGATCACCTCGTCCGACATCCCGACCGCTGCACCCATCAAGCCATCTGTGTTCCGATCTGTCCGACCGGGGCTTGGCTTTCCACCCCACCCTACAAGTTCGATGCTTCCCGCTGCCTGGAAAGCTGCCGCCTTTGCCTGGATGCCTGTCCGTCGCAAGCGATTTATGGGGTATTCAAGAAGGGGGAGAAGATGTTGGAGCCGCAAAAAATGACGGGGTAGCCTGGCCGTCCCCTTTGCTCGCGCAACGCGCGGCCTCAGAAAGGATGCGAGGGAGCAGGCAGACTGTTCTTTTTGCTCGCAGAGCCCCCACGATAAAGCGGTGGTCGCTCGATGCGCGCAGTGAAGAACAATCTGCCTGCTCCCTCTGTGGAAGTTGGGGAGTCAGAAGGCCCTCGTTGGACGCGCGCAGTCGGGGATCAGCCAGCCCACCCCTTAAGAAACCATAAGGAACAAAATCCAGACAGTTTCCGCTTTCATTCTTCCCCTCACCGGCTCAGCTTCTTCGCTTCTTCGGCAAAGTCCCCTCGGAACTCTTCTCGCAAGATGGATCGAATCGCATCTGTTCGGCAAGTTGAGATCAACTGGTTTGAGCCTGCATACAATCCCTTCGTGCCAACGGCTAAATGATCTGTTTCCTCAGTCTTCCCCAGTAGGCAGTTCCCACAGAGCCGCAGGCGAAGGTGCCTGTGGTGAGCGCCATGATTTGGTAGACCTTGCTGCGGGGGATTTTGACTTTGACGGCGGGGTTCAAGAGGTCGGGTGAGTTCATGACTAGCTTCAGGGATTCGCCGGCGGAGAGAATCGGCCACATGCAGGACAAGCGCAGCCGGGTTTCGTATCGTGGAATCGACATGGCGTAGAGCCAGCCTTGGTCAAGATGTTCCACCGCCATACGGACAAGCTTGCTCAGGACCGGTTGAAAGCGCGCGCGATTCCGCTGGTCTAGTAAATCCCGTGCGGTGAGTCCAGCTTCAGCCAACATGGGCGTCGGTACATAGCAGCGGCCTTTCTGAAGATCGTGCGCAATGTCTTTCACAATGTTCGTGAGCTGGAGGCCCTTTCCAAACCTTACGCCGACCTCCGACATCTCCCGCACCTTCCAGGAGGCCAACGCTTTCCGGTGCGCACACATCAAGTCTGTCCAGAACTCGCCGACGCAGCCGGCCACGTAATAGGTGTAGCGGTCTAGATCGTCGAGCGTCTTTAGAACTGTGAGGTCTTCCGCTGATGTGCCGGGGAAGACGCTGAGGTCCATCTCCATCCCCTGTGTGAGTGTCGTCATGAGCCGCTGCACACGGCGCCTATCTTCCGGCGAAAAGGTCTGGAAGAGCTTGAAGCAATCTTCCAGCCGTTCAAGCAGAATACGCTCGGCAGCATTCTGCTGGATTGGTCCCACTGCCTGCTGTATCTCTCGCACCTGAGGCCAGGCAACTTGGTCGCTCACGAATTGGGCCTTGAGTTGGCCGAGTAAATCCAGCCGACGAGGGCGATCGATCAATTCCGTATCTGCAATCGTGTCCGCAGCACGGGCAAACAGGTAGGCGAGGCTGACTTGATCTCGCACATCTGCCGGGACCACGACCAATGTCGTGTAGAAGAGACGGGACACTTGCTTAAGGAGATTGCGGAGCAGTTCCTGCTTGGAGGTCTCTATGCTCGTAGCCACACCTATCGCACTTCCAGCTGCCCTTCCATCCCTTTGTCGCGATGGCTGGGCAACGGCCAGAGGCGTTTGTCGCAGTAGATGGGAAATGTGCCGGGCTGAGGCGGCGTAAATGTAATGGTAACCGTCTTGCCGGCGCTCACGTCCTGTTCAACGGAAATACTTCCTGCTGGGTCTTTGATGACAAAGTTGTGTGGGATAATCGTTGTCACACTGGTCAGCGTCAGTTCAACTGGCCTTCCTGATTCGACGATCAGATGGTTGGGGCTATACGAATAGCTATCAAGCGTGACCGTGGCTCGCTGCACCCCGTCTGCTGCCACCAGGATTATCATCGAAGGAACGGACTGAGAGGCTTCTGTTGGCTCAACGATTGTTGTGCCAACCGAGGTTAGGAACCAGACAGTCGCCGAGATGTAGAGCAATTGACTATGCGCCTTCTGCATGAGCCATTTCTAACAGGAAGGATGGGAACGGGTCAACTTTGTCCAGGAGTTTCAGGTACTTCTGACGACTTGACCTTGGCATTTAGGGAGTTACTTCTTACACCACATCGTCATCGCAGTTTCGATTAAGATGTATTTCAGGGAATCGGTTAGTATAATGACTCTTGCTGGTGACTCGCCCGAATGACGAGGCGAGTACATAGTTGTGAAGGAGGATCTCGATGAAGTGGATGAAAGGCATATTCCTACTGTTGGCGGCCAATATCCTAATCATGGTGACGCTTTCGCTCACCGTGCCGGTGCTGATCAATGTCGTGCTTCCCATGTTCGGGGTCGATCTGCGAGGAATGGTCGACCTCAGCTCATTAGTCTGGGCCCTTGCCTTCGGTTTTGGCGGTGCCTTTATCAGTTTGGCTTTCTCCAAACAGATGGCGCGGGCCATGTTGGACTGCCGCCAGATCACGCAACCTCGGTCGCAAGCCGAACAGGTTATTTACGGTTCCGTCCAGGAGATCGCGCAACGGCTCCACATTACGATGCCTGAGGTGTGGGTCTACGAA
>JANOJM010000071.1:0-11346 GCA_031418735.1 Nitrospiraceae bacterium
GGTCTTTCGCGGCGCGACGCAGGCTATTCTAGAGAGCATGGCAACTCCTTCCACGGTGTCGGGAGTATGGGAGCATGCGATTGAACGAAGCGATGTCGATCCGTCTGCGCTGTTGTTCGATTGGTTGTCGGAGGTGGTCTACTGGAAGGATGCAGCTGGGGTGGTCTATCGAGAGGCGCCGCTGACCCTGGCGCGGGATGGGGGCGTTTGGCTGTTACAGGCACGGCTGATCGGCGCGCCGGTAGATCAGCAGACACAAGAACTCCACGCCGATGTGAAGGCTGTTACGAAGCATCTCTACGCGCTCAAGCAGACAGGCGGCCGATGGAAAGTGCGCGTGGTACTCGACGTCTAAGAAACAGGTGATGAGGGATGTCATTGGTCAACAGTCACTGGTCAATCGATGAAGTGAAGAGCGGCATGATGCATTTACACCATTGACTAATGACAATTGACCTTCTTTAACATGAATCTCAACACCGACATGACGGTCAATCGGATTACGGACGAGATCTGGGAAATTCCCATCTCTGAAAAGCCTGGCATGCTGGTGCCGGCCAGGATTTATGCTACCAAGGGAATTCTTCAGGCCATGGACTCCGGGGTCTTCGATCAGGTGACGAATGTCGCCTGCTTGCCCGGCATCAGCCGGTATGCGCTCTGTATGCCGGATGGCCATTGGGGCTATGGATTTCCGATCGGTGGAGTTGCCGCGTTCGACGTGAATGAGGGTGTCATTTCTCCCGGCGGTGTGGGATATGACATCAACTGTGGCATGCGGCTGATTCGAACAGATTTGACGCTGGCGGACGTGCAGCCCCACTTGGAGCGGCTTATGACCGAACTCTTTCGGAAGGTTCCTGCCGGCGTCGGAGCGAGCGGATTCGTTCGACTTTCAGGGGAGGAGTTTGGCCGGGTCATGACGCATGGGGCCAAGTGGTGTGTGGAACGGGGATATGGGTGGCATCGGGATCTTGCCCGCATGGAAGAAGGCGGCTGCATCGACGGGGCCGATCCATCAAGCGTGACCGATCACGCGATTAAACGTGGTATCAATCAGCTGGGAACCTTGGGATCTGGCAATCATTATCTCGAAGTCCAGGTGGTGTCGAACGACCGGATATTCGATCCGGTCACGGCGGCGGCGTTTGGCATCACCGGCCATGAGCAGATCGTCGTGATGGTACATTGCGGATCGCGCGGGTTTGGTCATCAGGTGGCGAGCGATTATCTCAAGCGGTTTGAAAAAGCCATGCGCCGCTACGGCATCACCGTGAAGGATCAGCAGTTGGCCTGCGCGCCGTTTCGATCTCCCGAAGGGCAGGAGTATTTTTCCGCCATGAACTGTGCCGCGAACACGGCCTTTGCCAATCGCCAAGTCATCACACATCAGATTCGAGAATCCTTCGCGGCGGTCTTCGGCAGATCTGCCGAGGCTCTGGGGATGGAGTTGGTGTACGACGTGGCGCATAACATCGCCAAGGTTGAACGGTATCCGGAAGGGGATCTGGTCGTACACCGTAAAGGTGCGACCAGATCGTTTGGGCCTGGGAGTCCAGAGTTGCCTGACATATTTCGACAGACAGGCCAGCCGGTCATTTGTGGCGGTTCGATGGAGACTGGTTCGTATCTGCTTGTGGGAACAGATCACGCGGTACGCGACACGTTTGGATCGACGATGCATGGGGCCGGAAGAACAATGTCCCGCGCGCAAGCGAAGAGAACGGTCCGTGGCGCGCAGCTGCAGCAGGAGATGAAACAGCGCGGCATTCTGGTCAAGGCCGTGTCGATGTCGGGCCTCGCGGAGGAAGCCGGCCTGGCCTACAAAGATATCTCTGAAGTGGTGGAGTCGGTCGATCGTGCAGGAATTACAAAAAAAGTGGCGGAATTGCGTCCGATAGGGAATATAAAGGGGTAGTAGTCCGCTATTCTGGAAGGTGCAATGATGGAACAACGAAAGAACCTCAGGTTTCCCGTCAAATTTCGCAGTTCGTTTTCTTCCGTCGGCATGGTCGGCGGAGAGGGCTGCGTCGCTGACCTCTCCACCAGAGGTTGTCGCATCGAAAGTCCCATCGATGTTCAGCCAGGCGCCTCTCTGGAGGTCCAGATCAAGGCGATAGAGAACAGACCTCCGATTAAGATTCAGGCGGCGATTGTCCGGTGGAGCAGAGAGCAGCAATTCGGCCTTGAGTTTGAGGTGATTACGCCGACGGAATGGGCCCACCTTCAGGACACCGTGAAGCAGATTGAAATGGAACCCTATGAACGAGACAGACAGGCTGCTGAACTTCGCGAATCCTCTTGATTCTGTGTAGAACGAACTTCCCTCCTCATCAGTGCGTAATTCCTAAAATGTATTGCCAGAAGAAAACGATCTGCTAACGTCATATCGACGTGAGTGGTGTGTGCGGGTGGTCGTGGATACCGCATGGCCGGTCAAGTGTGTGTCTAATTACTCAATTGGGAAAGTGGCCACTGTGTTCACGCGTGTCTCCATCTTCATCGTCGCACTGAGTATCCTCTGCGGGGCGCTACTGACGTTTCTCCTGGCGCCTGAAGAAGCGCAGGCGATCCCGGCCTTTGCCAGGAAATACAATACCAATTGCATGGACTGCCACACGGCGCCGCCGGTCTTGAACGCGTTCGGCCAACGGTTTCTCGAAAATGGCTATCAACTGCCCGGCACAGAAGACGGCGGCAGTACCGGCAAGAAGAAACTGGGCGATTTGAATCTGGACGATGTGAGCCAGTATGTCGGTTTCCGCCTGAACGGCAATGCGGTGAGCAGTTGGGGTTTCAAAAAACAGAACCCTGCAAACGCTGAACCCGGGATCGTTGAAAATAAAACCGAATTTACGTTTCCCAGAAACTTCGTGCTGTTCGCCGGCGGGACCGTGGCCAAAAACGTCGGCTTTTTTGTCGAGTTGGGCCATCCTGTCGGAGAGGGTGGCGCCGAGGTGGAGCGAGGCTTCGTAACCTTTAACAACCTTGGGTCACATAGTCTCGCGCATCTGCGAGTCGGAAAATTCGACCCCAACGCGTTCTCGTCTTATGCCACGGTGCGCCAACAGCTGGGCGATGTCGATGATAGCCAGAAGGGTGGGTGTGGGGAGTACACTCCCTGCGCATTTAACCGGGTGGGCCTTTCGCCGAGCGCCTTCGCCACGAAGTTTTACGGCCTCTACGATCGGTCCGGCAACTATCTCTCCCCCTTCGCCTCCTCGCTATATAACTCAGGGCATGAAACAGGCGTCGATATTCATGGGCGTCCGTTCGGCGATTGGTTCCTCTATCAGGTGGGGGTGGTGAACGGGGCTAACGAGCATGTGGGCGATTCGAACAAGGGGAAGGATGTCTACGGCATGGTTCGGTTCGACTATGCCAAGTCGAATAATTTTTCCGTCAGTATGTCGGGGTTCGTCTACCAAGGCAACAGCAACGCTAAGGTGCAGACGCGCGAGGACGTGAATTGGAATCGCTATGGGCTGTCGGCGCGGGCCACCTACATGATGGTCGATGTCTTCGCAGCCTATTCCGTAGATAAGATCAACAAGACGCCGACGGGCGTGGCTGGTTTGTTCGATTCCACCGCGACCGGTCTGACGATCGGCGCCGATACCTATGCGACGAGCCAGACGCTGGTGTCCTTGCGGTACGACAACCTGGATGCAGGCGGAATGCTGGATCAGCGAACGTCTGCCTCGTTTATCGGCGTGCAAGCGAAGCATTTTCTCCGTGCCAATGTGGCGATTTTTGCCAGAGGCGATTTCAACCTCAGGCAATCGGAGGGTGGCGATACCGCGGCGCGGAATCTCCGCAACGCCTTCTTTTCCGGAATCGATGTGATTTTCTGAGGGAGACGGGTTATGCGAATCCGAACACTTCTTGCAATCGGCGCCGGTCTTGCGATGCTCAGTGCGGCTTCCTTCGCGCAGGCAGTGAAGCCTGAAGATAATCAGGCGACCAGGGAAAAGGGGAAACAGATCTATGACCGGGCCTGCATCCTCTGTCATGGCGCAGATGGAAAGGGTGACGGACCGGCCGGCTGGTTCATCGGTCGCTATGAAGGGCCACGCCCGCGCGATTTTGTCGGAGGGAGCTACAAGTTCCGCAGCACGCCATCCGGTGAACTGCCGATGGATCAAGATCTGTTCCGCACGGTGACGCAAGGCATCCCCGGCCATATGGCTCCGTACAGTGGGTTGAGTGAAGAAGAACGGTGGCAGGTGATCGCGTACATCAAATCGCTCAACAAGGCATTCAAGGGCGGAAAACCTGTGGCCCTGCTCCTGCCCAATCCTCCGGGCCCTCCCTCGGATGCGGGAATTGAAAACGGGCGCAATAACTATATCAAGTATGGATGCCAGAAGTGTCACGGAGATAACGGCTACGGAGACGGGAAGGAAGCGCTCGACGGCAACTTGAAGGATACATATGGGTTGATGATTTCTCCCGGCGACTTGACCGAGCGGGCGTCTCTCAAGAACGGGTCTTCTGCGCAGGCCCTCTACCGCAGCATCATGACAGGGTTGGACGGCACGCCCATGCCGTCCTATGCCGACACCCTCGGCGGCAATGACAAGGACGTCTGGGACCTCGTGTATTACATTCTCTCGTTATCACAGGAAAAACCATGATGGTTAGGAGGGACATGGTTGGTCGTCCCACGATGGCTGTGCAGGCTCTCGGCCGGCTTCTATCTATCGCTGTGCCCATCGCGATTATCGGATTGGCCTGTTGGTCACCGCTTCTCGCCGCGCCACAGTCGAGCACTGAACTGGATGAAAGGGGCCGCAAGGCGCCCGTCTCTCAGCAATTGCACGGCCTTGTGCCGGGGCCGGCAGCCAAATTTCGCCGGCCACGAGAGGTGTCTCCCTTTGTAACCGAGCCACAAGCAGAGTTTCCTGGTCTAGCGGTCTCGCAGCCAGGCAGCGAAACGCCGCCGACGAGGTCGGCATTTTCCGAATCGACTGGGCCTGTGATAGTCGGACGCGTCCTCTATCGAGGGCCGGTGCCTGCTCCCGTCCAGATACCAGTCAATCGGGATCAGGACGTATGCGGGCTGACCATGTCGACGACCGCTCTCTCGGTCGACGCAGCCACCCAAGGGCTTGGAAATGCCGTGGTGCATGTGGAACTGGCTGTCGGCGAGGCCTCTGCCAGAATAGTTGCGGAGACTCCTGCCGTCGTTCGAAATAAAGAATGCCGGTTCCATCCCCATATCGCTGTAGCGCAGATGGGGGCGGAAGTGCAAATTTTCAACGACGATCCGTTGATGCACAATACCAATATTATCGTCGGCAATAGCACGGCGCTCAATGTGGCGATGGTGGCGGGAGGGAACCCGATCAAGAAACGGCTGAAGAAAGCAGGCTTGCACCTGGTGAAATGTAACGTGCACAAGTTTATGCAGGCGTACCGGTTAGTGTTCGACGATCCGTACTTCAGCCAGACGACAGAGACCGGTCAGTTCTCGATTGCCGGCGTCTCTCCTGGATTGCGCAGGATCACGGTATGGCATGAAACCTTGGGCATGATAGAGAAGGACGTGCAGGTTCCAGTCCGAGGCACGGTTGTCGTAGATCTGGAATATAAATAGGGTTGAAGAGCATGGTTGGTTGTCCCACGAAGTCTATGCCGGTTCTCGTCCGCCTGCTCATTGCCGCGGTGTCCGTCTCGATGATTGGACTGGCCTGTTGGTCGCCACTCCTCGCCGCGTCGCAGCCGGGTGTCAGCCAGGACGAAACAGGCCGCAAGGCGCCTGCTTCTCAGCGTCTGCGCGGCCTTGCGCCGGGGCCACCTGCCAAACTTCGCCAGACACAGGAGGTGGTTCCTTCTGTAGCTGAGTTAGCACCAGAATCACCTGCCCAAGCGGTGCCACAGCCTGGCAGCGCAGCGCAGCCAATGGAGCCGGTGTTTTCTGAACCGGCAGGGCCGGTGATCATCGGGCGCGTCCTGTATCGAGGGCTGGTTCCCGCACCCACCCAGATCGACGTTGATCGGGATCGGGAGGTGTGTGGGACGACCATGTCGATGACCCCCCTCTCGGTCGACGCAGCCACCCATGGACTTCAGAATGCCGTGGTGCACGTAGAATTGGGTGTGGGCGAGGTGTCTGCCGGAGGGTTTGCGGCAGCTCCTGTGGTTGTTCGAAACAAGCAATGCCGATTCCATCCCCATATCTCGGCAGCGCAGGTGGGGACTGAAACGGGAACCTTCAACGACGACTCGCTGATGCACAATATCAATATCACCGTCGCCAATAGCACGGTGTTCAATGTGGCGATGCTGGCGGGAGGGAACCCGATCAAGAGACAGCTGAAGAAAGCAGGCCTGCAAACGATAAAATGTAACGTGCACAAGTTTATGCAGGCGTACCGGGTGGTGTTCGACGATCCGTACTTCGACCAGACGAGAGAGACCGGTCAGTTCTCGATTGCCGGTGTCTATCCTGGATTGCGCAGGATCACGGTGTGGCATGAGACCTTGGGCATGTTGGATAAGGACGTGCAGGTTCCAGCCCGAGGCACGGTTGTCGTAGATCTGGAATATAAATAAGGTCAGGCCGTTGATGCATAACGACGATCACCTAGAATTGCGAAGAACTGTACCCTCTCCTGTCAGGCGGATGACGCTGGCCATCAGCGCCATTCTTCTTATTGTGGTGGCTGGGTACGGAGGTCTCTTCATCCACAGCCAGCAAAAACAGGTTTACATTCAGGCCGAGGAACAAGGACGCGTATTGGCTCGCGGGTATGCAGCCCTCGGTGCATCGGCTCTGTTCGATAATCTCTTCATGCTGCAGAGCGCCTTTATCCAGGTGAAGAACCAGCATGATATCCAGCGTATCATGCTGCTTGACTCCGAGCTCATGATCGTGGCATCGGATATCACAACGCTGATCGGCACGATCCTCGATGACCAGGCGGGCAGGAATGCAGAACAGAAGAAAACGGAGGCCGTTTTCTCCGGTTCGGAGGTCGGATTAAGCGAGGATACCATCGTTATTTTCGAGCCATTGTATGAGGGCCCGCTGTATCGAACGGGAACGGAGAGTGCCGTTGGGGGAAAGCCAGAGCAATTGCCGGCATTCGCCGGCTGGATTCGAATCGAGATCTCACTGAAGAGGTTGCAGGCTGAGGCATGGCAGTCGCTTGTGCAACAGGCCCTGACAATGGCGCTGTTTACCGTGGCGACGATTTTCATCGTGGGCAAGACGATCCGAGGTCTCAGTCATAACCTCGAGAGAAGCGAGGCGCAGCTGCAGAAGACGATCGATACGGCGCTTGAGGCGGTCGTGACGACAGACGCTGCCGGGGCGATCACCGGATGGAACGTCCAGGCTGAAATAATATTTGGGTGGTCTGAGCAGGAGGCCCTCGGGAGACCGCTCGATTCCCTCATCCTTCCCGCAGGGGGCCGTGACGGGTATCGGCGGGAACTCGCGCGTTATTTGGAATTGCACGAGACCAAGGCCGTGAGCCAGCGGCTTGAACTGACCGCTGTCAGGAAAGCGGGTGGCGAGTTTCCTGTGGAATGGTCCATGTCGCCGATGTGGGTTAATAATGAGTGTATATTCAGCAGTTTTATCCGTGACATTACGGAGCGGAAGAAGGCCGAAGATGCGCAATCCAACTATCGGACGCAGCTTGAAACAGAGGTGTCCATGCGGACAGAAGCGCTCGAGGCTCTCAAGCAGGCGAAGGATCTTGCCGAATCGGCGAGTCGGGCCAAGAGCGACTTCTTGGCCCACATGAGCCATGAGATTCGAACACCCATGAACGGGATTCTCGGGATGACCGAACTCTTGCAGCATACGGAACTGTCTGAAAAGCAGCATCACTTTGTCGATGTGGTGCACCGATCAGGGGCAGCGCTATTGAAGCTCATCAACGATGTCTTGGATTTTTCGAAGGTAGAGGCAGGGAAGATTGAGTTGGAGCACATTCGTTTCGATCTGGCCAAAACGGTCAGCGAGGTGACGGACCTCTTTGTCGAACAGGCGGCGGACAAGGGCGTCAAACTGACTTGTGCGCTGGCCGAGTCCGTCCCATCAGTCCTCCTGGGAGATCCTGTTCGGTTGCAACAGATTCTCATGAATCTGGTGAATAATGCGGTGAAGTTTACCAATCAAGGGAGCATCATACTCACGGTCACGGTGGCGGAAGCGTCGGCCTCTCATGCCCTCGTGCGATTCGAAGTTCAAGATACGGGAATCGGTATCGAACCTGCCGCGCAAGCCAAGATCTTTGAGGCGTTTTCTCAGGCCGACGGGTCGACATCCAGAAAATATGGCGGGACCGGGTTAGGCTTGTCTATCGTTAAACAGTTGGTTCAGCTCATGGAGGGGACGGTTGGTGTCGGGAGTGAGAATGGGCAGGGAGCGACGTTTTGGTGTACCGCGCGCTTGGAGAAAATATCGGGAAATACGCGTGAAGGTAGGAAGAGATCCACCTCGCGGCGCGGCGATGTCGAGCCTAACGGTGTTTCGAAAATCCCTGAGACGAAAGTCGCGGGCGCGCGAGTGTTGCTGGCGGAGGATAATCCGGTCAATCGGGAAGTCGCGGTCTGCATGCTGGAGCAATTGGGCTGCCAGGTTGTGGCGGTCAAACATGGCCGTGATGCGGTAGCTAAGACAGAGTGCGCTCAATTTGACATGGTCTTGATGGACTGCCAGATGCCGGAGATGGATGGTTTCTCTGCGACCAAGGCGATTCGCGATGGTGAACAGCGAACCGGAGGGCATGTGCCTATCGTGGCGCTGACGGCGTATGCCATCAATGGCGATCGCGAACGATGTTTAGCTGCCGGTATGGACGACTATATGACGAAGCCGTTTACACAGGGCGAACTTGGAAAGATGATTCAGCAATGGGTACGCCGTCCTGGCGATGAGGCAGCAGCAACTGCTGACCAATCAAGGGCTGTACCGGCTGAACCGGTTCAGTCGCCATCGGATTTGACGGAACAGAGAACAAGGCAGGCGCCGCTTCGCGCCCTATCGGATGTGCCGCTTGCCGATCAGGTGCTCGAGCAGATACGCGCGCTGAGGCGTCCTGGGAGACCGGACCCGGTTGCGAAAATCCTCACGAGTTTCCTGGAAAGTTCGGCCACGTATGTGAGTGCCATTCACCAGGCGGTGGCTCATCAGGACGCAGAGGCGCTTTTTCATGCGGCGCATGCCTTGAAATCGTCGAGCGCCATGATCGGGGCCATGGGGCTATCAAGCGTTCTGGGAGATTTCGAGCTGCTGGGCCGTCAGGGTAACGTGGCGGGGAGCCATGAGCGGATGGCGGAGTTGGACGCAGTCTATGAAGCGGTGAGGCAGGCCGTGCTGAATGAATTAGGCAAAAAAACTGCCTAGCGAAGAACGATGCAGACATTCCAGGAACGAACATGCCCGCTCGTGTTGGTGGTGGATGACGAACCGCATATGCGGATGCTCGTTCGCGAGACGCTCGAGCAATCGGGCCACGAGGTTTGTGAGGCAGAGAACGGCCGGCAAGCCCTTGAGCGATTCGCTGAGCGCCGCCCCGACATCGTACTCATGGACATTATCATGCCGGGGATGGACGGGTTCACTGCCTGTTCTCGATTGCGTGGGCTGATGGGCGGAAGCCGGGTGCCGATCTTGGTCATGACGGGGCTCGACGATACCGAGTCGATTGCCAAGGCCTACGAACAGGGCGCGACGGATTTTATCACGAAGCCGTTCAATCCCATGGTCCTAGGTTATCGTGTGCGGTATATGTTGCGCGGCAACCGCACCCTGGACGCCTTGCTCAAGAGTGAAGTTCGGCTCGGGCTCGCGCAGCGGATCGCCAAAATCGGCACCTGGGAATGGCGCCCGGACACAAATCAGTTTACCGCGTCGGATGAATTTTGCCGTCTGATGGGCATTCGATCGCAGGAATTTGCCGGAACCTTCGACGCCTATATCCAGCTCGTGCATGCTGAAGATCGAACCCGTGTGGAACAGGCGCTGAAGGGCATTTTGACGAAACGAGCCCCGTGCGATATCGACCATCGTCTTATCTTGCCGAACGGAGCGGATTTTACGGTCAATCTCCAGGCAGAAGCGGTGTTCGACGACCAAATGAAGGCGCTCTCGATTGTCGGGACGGCGCAAGATATCACAGATCGAAAACAATCTGAACGAGAGATTCATCGCTTGGCCTATTTCGATAGCCTGACGGGGCTGCCGAACCGTGTCTTGTTCAAAGATCGTGTCGAGCAGGCCCTCTTGCATGCCCGCCGCTATCGCGCCACGTTGGCGATGCTCTTTCTGGACTTGGATCGCTTTAAGGTCATTAACGATACCTTGGGTCACAATGTCGGCGATCTACTGCTGAAGTGTGTGGCGGACCGTCTGGCCGAATCCGTACGGCACAGCGACTCTGTCGGCCGGTCTGTTGACAAGGAAGAGAACCATTCACTCGCAAGATTGGGCGGAGATGAGTTTACCGTGCTCCTCACAAATCTGAGCGATGCGCAAGACGCCGGGAAGGTTGCGCGCCGCATTGTCGAAGCGTTGGTGAAGCCCTTTTCGATTGAAGGGCGCGAAGTCTTTGTCACCGTCAGTATAGGGATTGCCATCTTTCCGGCGGACGGAGACTCGGGCGATACGTTACTGAAAAATGCCGACTGTGCGATGTATCACGCCAAAGATGAAGGACGGAATAATTTTCAGTTCTATTCCAACAGCCTCAACGCAGCCGCCAATGAACGCTTGATCTTAGAGGGAGAGCTCCGTCATGCCGTCGAGCGGGAAGAGTTCGTGGTGTATTACCAGCCGAAGGTCGATCTGAGGACAGGCGGAATTATCGGCGCGGAGGCGCTGGTACGTTGGCAACATCCTCAGAGAGGGCTCATGCAACCCGCTGAATTTTTGCCGGCTGCCGTGGATACGGGCCTGATCAGAGCAATCGATGAGGGGGTGCTGCGAATAGCCTGTCGCCACAATCAGGGGTGGCAGCATCGCGGCAAGATGCCGGTGAGCATTTCCATCAATGTATCCAACTCATTGTTCCACGGTAATACGTTGCTGTCCGTCGTGGAGCAGGCCCTGAGCCAGACTGGGTTGGCTCCAGCTTGCCTGGAGTTGGAACTGACAGAGTCGATTGCGATGCGCAACCTGGAGGCGTCGATCGTCATGCTGACCGCTCTGAAGGCGATGGGGGTACGGCTTTCCATCGATGATTTCGGAACCGGCTATTCGTCGTTGAGTTACCTGCAGCGGTTGCCGATCGACATCGTGAAGATCGATCAATCGTTTATCCATGAAATTCTGACACAGGCCAAGCCAGCCCCGATTGTGCGAGCAATCATCGCCATGGCCCACAGCCT
>JANOJM010000072.1:0-5019 GCA_031418735.1 Nitrospiraceae bacterium
CGGCGTGGGCATCGAGCTGGATGGTACCCAGATTGTGGCGGTGGCGGCGTTTCTCAGGGTTCTCAATGCCCTTGAGAACATTCGGCAGAGTCTCGAGCTGCTGCAGTCCAGTGCCAAGAAAGGCTATGCCGAACGAGCTGACGATCTGGAACTCCTCAAGCGAGCCGTAAGCGAGACGCAAGACAGCATCAAGGTCCTGGACGGAGGAGGACTCCATCCTGAGGCGGTCGCCCATTTGCAGAAGGCGAAAGAACTCGCGGAGAAGGCGCACTGCAGTTTCTTCAGGCGGAGTAGCCTTGCCCAGCAGGCCATTGATGAGCTTCGGAACGCCCGTGTACAACTTATCGAGGCATCCTGAGTGAGTCCTCGTGACGGCCGATCAGAAAATGGAAGGGAGACAGCCATGCTGAACCGCTATCTGAGACTGGCGATCGTCATCGTGGCGCTGGGAGGCGCCATCGAGGCCTCTGGGCAGCAGGCCACCGAAATGTTCATCCCTATCGGACAATCTCCCGGACTGTCCAATAAGGAAAGTGTGATCGGAACGCTTGAGTCGGTAGATCAGGGGAAGCAGATGGTCACCATATCGAGTTCGTCCGGCGCACAGACGGTCGGGATCACGGACCGGACGATGATCTGGTTGGATCGGAGCGAGCAGAAACAGCCGAATAAAAATGGCGCAATCAACGATCTGCAGAAGGGCCGCAAGATAGAAATCAAGGTTCGTAAGGGCGAACCGAAAGCGGTCGCTGAATGGATCAAAGTCCAGGTCGGCCCATGAGCGCATCCTCCGCCGGCGTACTTGCCTGAGACTGCCCGCGCGGCGGGTCACCGCATCGAACGAGTTCGCTTCAAACGGAAGCGAGAGAATACATCTGTAGAGCTCAGCGGTCTTTCTTTTTAGCCACACACCACATGTTGTCGTTGGTCCACAGCCGGTCAAGGAATGTGAATTTGGCAATCTCGAATCCTTGCTGCCCGAGCATGGCTCGCAAAGTGTCCGGCGTAAAGTAATTCACATGGTCGGGAAGCCGAAATCCGCACCATTTTTCTCCTCGCACCCGTCGATTCCAACAAGCATAGTTCGGCAACTTGAGGATAATCGCGCTCCCGGAACGCAAAACGCGCGACAGTTCTCGCAACACTTCTGCCGGCTGCACTTCGTGCTCAAGATAGCTTTCGACCAAGGCTCCATCACAGGACGCAGTCTCCAGCGATTGGAGACCCGATAATACGTCGGCATGGATAATGCGCCCGCCTCGACTTTCGAAGATCGGGCGGGCGTCAGCCACTATCTGATTTGAGATCTCAATGCCCAACAGTCTGCATGATGGCGGAAGTGGGCCAAAATTACCTAAGCCACAACCAAGGTCAACGATCCAACCTTGGCGAAAATACCGATAGCCAAGCGAAACATGTTTACTTCGTCGTATGACAGCGTTGGTAAGGTTCCGTACGCCTTTTATTGCAGACCGAACAACATTCTCGCCGCGGCTGTAGGACTTTCGTCGCGCTTCATTCTGAAGCCCTGATGTGTTTTCCCAGGGGAATTGACCCTGTAGGGTGGCGTAATCAGGAGGATTCTCCAGAAAAACAAAGCCGCACGTCAGGCACTCTTTGAGAACCCAATCGCCTTGTGAGTAGCGATTCTTCCTTAGCTGCGCTCCGCCGGTCCTACAGGCGGGACAAGTCCTGCTCAGCAACATCGCGTCATCCATGCGCACGTGGGTACGTGGGCAACCGTTTCAGGATTCACAGTGAAAGATCCCAAGAGAAAGTTGGTCGATCGTCTTCGACGAACGGAGTGTGGCCTGTATTGCAGAGCTAGACCCAGGGCCTCATCCAAAATAATGATCCCACTATAGGCCTGCTCTTATTGAAAAACCAGACGGAAAGGAGAGGCGATCGCTCAGAGTGAGGATTACGACGAGGCCTTACGGGATTGACTCAGGCCTTCGTGACTCTGGTAGGACTCTGTCGCCCATTCTGCCAGATGTTCAGAGTCTTCAATGATGTCTACGGGCACTTCATAGAAGGACTTGAGTGTCTGTTTGGCGTTGGGTCGGAACGGTTTCATGCCCTGTTCCTTGTAGAGGCCGACCGTGTTCGGCGCGACTTTGAAGTAGAGCCGGCCTTTATGGATGATGCCGAAGAAAGTCCCGCGCTGGTAGAGTCCGTACCCGCCGAACATCGCGCGGCTGGTGACGCCGCGCAGACCGGCCAGTTGATCCAGCACGTAGTCTTTGAATCCGTCGTGACTGGTCGTCATTGGCGCATCAGCGAGGTTTGCGCACCGCCACCATTCGGACGGCGATGGGGAGCGCGATGCCATCTGATTGGCGGTACTGATCGACAGAGGCAATAATGCGCCCACGTACATCTGCTTTCTGTTGGTCGGATAGTTTGGCGAACAGATTTTGAATCGGCGCGGCGATATCCATGAGGCTGGAGTAATATTCCTCACCCGATGGAAATTTCACATCGGCGATGAATTCTTCTTCGGACAGGTTCGTGAACCCTGCCTGCTGGAGCATGCCCGCCAGATCGCCCGGCTTCGCAAGCCGGAAAATTCCCGGTGCGGTCGGGTCTGGCGGTGGAAGATCAAGGAATTGCTTGATGACGGTGATGGGAGTCATGAGATAGGGGTTCTTGTCTGGCGCAGACCAGACAGCCGCAGCCAGCCAGGCTCCAGGCCGTAACACGCGCATGATCTCTGCCGCCGCCTTCGGAATCTCCGGCAAAAACATCAAGCAAAAACGGCTGGTCACCGCATCGAACGAGTCAGCCTCAAACGAAAGCGCGGTCACGTCGCCCGTACGGAACGTCACGTTCGAGAGGCCCAGTGTTGTAGCCTTGCGTCGTGCAGCGGCAAGCATCTGCTCGGCGAGATCTAGTCCGATCACGCTTCCGTTCGGCCCAACGGTTTGAGCGCCGAGCAGGGCGGGATAGCCGGTCCCTGAACCGAGATCGAGCACGCGCATGCCGGGTCGCAACCGTGCATCTGCCACGAGCCGGTGATTCAAAAACGCCATCTGCTCGTCGAAAAATCGATCCCACTTTTCCCAGCCCCCGGCGACGCGGTTCCAGTCCTGCCGTTGGCCTTCGATGATCTGTTCGGGTGTCTGTCCCATCATCTCGTTCCTTTCAGCCGGTTACTTGATCGTTTGCAACGTATCGCGCAGTTCCTTCAACTCGGCGATCGAAAGATCCAGGTGCTGGTCTCGCTGTGGTTGATCGTCCTTGAACTTCCACAACCGCCAGAAGATTGCCGTGAGTTCTTTCTTGTGGGTGACGGCCAGGTCATAGGCCGGCGTTTTGGCTTGCTCCTTCGTCACGCAGTCATACGAGTCCAGCAAGGCATGCAGCTGGTTATGATAGTCGTCCAGTGTGGTATCGACGCCCTTGCCTCCTTTCGCTTTGGCTGCCGAAGCCTCCATCATGTTCGTCAGGTTGATCATGGTCTCAACCCCGCTCGCGCCCTTTGCTTGTGTCGTGTAGTCGCCTGCTCGGGGATAGAACAAATAGCTACAGCCGGAGAGCCCGAGCAGCAACATTGACAGGGTGAGGGTTCCGATTAAGCGGTGCATTGGAGCCTCCGTGTATTGTGAAGAGTGATTCCTTGAGAAGGGATGTTCCCCGAGAGATGAGCTCAGGGAACGACCCCCCAGTCAAGAGTTCGTTTAGACCGTGACGGTGACCGTCTTGATCGCCGCCTTCACTTTGGCCGCCATCTCCGGAGGCAGCGATTCCATCTTGTGGCACTCCTTTGCGTGCATCGCGCCCAATTTCAATACTTCCGCTTCCGTTTCGGCCCGGACCTGAAATGCGCAGCCTGCCTTAGGGTCAACATCCAGACATCCCAGTTGCTTATACTGTTTGTTCGCCATGATCTTCTCCTCCTGTATGGTTAGGGTGAATGGCACGGTTTCTACTTCGCACGGGTATATTCAAACCGATACGGCAGATCTTTTCCATCCTTGCTGAGCATCCATTCCTGAGTGAAATGATCTTGATCCTGAAAGGTAAACGAGACTTTGTGCATGTGTGGGTCTGTTGGCTGGGAGAGATTCGTGATATCGACGAAGTGAAAGGACAGCGTCTTGGCGTCGCTCCCTGGCAGGTCGGCTCGCATACGTGGCTGGTTGCCGAGCTTACAGTAATGGGTCAGCATGAGACCGCCCTTGTCGGCATGGTACATCGTCATCATTACCGGCTTGTCCGATTTTGTCATCGTCTCGACGAGACTCGTGCCGCCGCCGGTCCACTGATATGACGCGGTCATTGGTTTTCCCTCGGGGTCTTTGCCTTGCCATTCGCCCACGAGCGAGGCTAAGGGGCCGAAGTTGGGCGCGGTCGAGGTATCAGCCAACACCAGTTGGAACGGCCCTGCAACGGCGTAGAGGATGAGAGAAAGGGTGAGGAGCCATTTCATAAGGATACCTCCTTAGGTAAGTGGGACGTTCTGTAGTCAAGCATTTTCACCAACCCAGGTCAATGTGGCGCAGTACTCAGCGCCTACATCGAATAGAAGAACTCCTCCTTGACGATTTTCTCGTTCTGAACCGTATAGAGGCCTGCCTCATCCAGCGTCATGCGTTTCCCTGTGTGTTTTGGTGTGACGTCATACTTGAAATGCAGGATGAAACGGTCGCCGTTGGGATAGGGTCCTTCAACCGTGCCGCCGTGAATTTCATGATTGTCGACCCACCATTGATTCTTTCCCTTGATCTTCGCGATTCCTTTCTGGACCTGTTCCATGCCCGGCATGGCACAGGTCTCGACGCTCTCGATATTTGGCGAGTAAAAGCGATCGATCGCCTCCTGATTTTTGCCCTGCCTGCACAGTGCTGCCATTTCTTTCCCGATGTCTACGGCCGTCATGATGAGATCCTCCTTGGTGAGTGGGTTAACGGAATTGCGTTGAGTTTCTTATGCAATCATTACCAGTTCCTTCAGCCGCTGCTTTAACAACTGATCCGGTTCGGTCTTGTGGGCAGTTCGATGATGAGTCTCGATCAA
>JANOJM010000073.1:0-3705 GCA_031418735.1 Nitrospiraceae bacterium
CTTTAATACGCAGCGTGATGAAGTCCAGGCTGGTGAGTGGACAACGGCGTGCGCTCACTTTCACCTTGATGGTCTGCGACGACGTGAACCAGTCCGGCCAGGGCAAGCTATAGGCCGCGTGGTACACATCGTCTTCCGACAAATAGGGGGTTTGGCCCACTTCCCAGAGCACGCGGCTGGCTATGTGGCTTTTGAGATTGACCCAATACATGCTGGACCAGGGAGCCAGGAAGGCGACTCCGCCGTCTGTCTTCGTGGTCATCGGCACGCCAAGATCGTGGAGTTCCTGTTCGAGAACGCCCTCCAGCCCACTCGGGCAGGGTGCAAAGAACCGTAGTTTTGTGCTATCCATGCTCATACTAACGCGTCGCGAGACGTACGGAACAGGTGCGACTCGAAGTTCGAAGTTCAGGGTTCGAAGTTCCGAAAACCTCGAACTTCGGACCTCGAACTCTTCCCCGTTTCGCTCGTCACGCATCACACATCACGTATCACTTTCTCATGAACTATTGCAGCGCCTGTGGCGCCCCAGTTACCAAGAAGGTTCCCGCCGGCGACAACTTGCCTCGGTTCGTATGCGACACTTGTCAGGCCATTCATTACCATAATCCGAAAATCGTCGCAGGCTGCATTCCGGAGTGGGGCGGTCAAATCCTCCTCTGTCGGCGTGCGATCGAACCCAAGTCCGGTCTCTGGACCTTTCCTGCCGGCTTCATGGAAATCGGCGAGAGTACCGAACAGGCGGCTGTTCGCGAGACTCTGGAGGAAGCACAGGCTCAGGTAGAGCATATCTGCCTCTTTGCAGTTCTCAGTCTCCCGCACATCGGCCAGGCTTACCTGGTATTCCGCGGGCCGATGCGTTCGCCGGACTTCGGGGCGGGTGAAGAAAGTCTGGAGGTGCAGTTATTCTCACCCGCCGCAATTCCATGGGAGAAGATCGCCTTCCCCGTGGTCAAGGATGCCCTGCGCCGCTATGTCGACGATGTGACGCGGGGCGAGTTCCAGGTGCATGTCGCAACGCTACCGGATCGGCTCTCCTAATCCACATTATTCATGAGCGCCTCTGCCTCGATCGAGGACTCGCCGTGCTGGGGAACGGAGTTGCGGGTTTCTCGTTTCGAGTTTCACGTTGTTCGGAAGCCTCCTCCAAAAACTTGAAACTCGAAACCCGAAACTTTTTTCGGATCCGTCAATTGAGTGTGGGAATCGTCAGGAGAGGCAAGCTGTGCCCCGTGTCATCGTGTAGAAAGCGAAACCCGGTTGCCTCAGTGTAGTCCATCGTCACGTTTTCTATCCGTGGGGCACTCCGCCGATCAACGGCAATGGTGAGGCCATCGATCTGCCGAACGTCGTCTTCAGGTTGCGGGGTTGCTTCTAACGTGATGTTGAAGCTTAAGCGCGAATCATCCAGGTCGCGCACGGAAATCCTGACGACCGGATCCTGAGGATGATGGACTTGAATCGCTTTCAGCTGTGCAATGGCGGTAAGTGTGAGGGCAATCATGAGCGGAACTCTGTTTGGCGGACGATCCTGTGAATGTCGACCATGTGATCGCCTTGGTCAATGGAGTAGAAAATTCGCCAGTCCTCAACCGCATATTTGGAAAGGCCTGGCAGGTCTGACGCAATGAGTTCGTGGCGTAAGTTATCGATGTTGGAAGCGATCCATTTGGTTTTGTCCAAGAGTCGCTGTGCCATGGATAGCTCAAGGCTTGCAAGGTCTGTGAGAATGGCTGGGCAATAGGCGAGCCGATACCAGGCCATGGTGTCCTTACCAGCGGAGACCGAGCTTGTTCGCAATCTCCTCGCCGGATAGTCTTTCCTTACTGGACAAGGACTCTTTCAGACGGGCGTGCAGGCCTTCGCCAAGCTGGAGTCCGAGGTCAGGATCGCCCAGCAACTCGCGCAGGCGATCGTCGACGATGCCACGCAGAAGTTCCTTGAATTGATCCTCGGAAAGTTGGGAGAGATCCATACAGGCGGAGGATACGGAGGAGCGTGCCTAAAATGCAACCACAGAACGGTTGTCTATTGAGGGCCGGTCTTGGGTTGGAGCTGCAGGATCATGCGGTCCAGTCGGTCTTGATGCGGAGATGCTACCGTCAGAAACTCTAGGCCGATGCCGGCAGATCCGGACCAGCGGACTGTGGCATTGTCGATTGAAATGGGCTGCGGCTCTCCGGGGATATGCAAGTGTATGGCGAGCTGCATGCCGGTAAAGGGGCTGATGATACTTTCTACGAGGCACCCCTTGGCAGAAAGGTTTCGGACGGACCCAGCATGCCGGAATTGATTTTTATGCATCAATGTGCTGGAGAGCGATACGGGAAATCTGGGATGTTTTCTGGTGACCATAGTCGTGTTTTGATCGTTCCCTATGCTGCGATGTTTACTTGGGCTGCCAGGAACTGTTCAAGTCTGGTTCGTTCCAGGTCTTGCAGCTCAAGAAACTCTATCCCACACTCGAATTTCATGATCCATTGGACTCTGGCGGCTTGAATGGTGATGGCCATAGTCTGTCCTGGAATCTGAAGGTGCATTGTTAAATTGTCTTCGCTTTTGAAATGCTAGTCGGTGAACGAGTGGTTGTCAAAGGAATAGAGATCTTTGGAGATTTCTGGCACTGATGAGTTTGAGAGGCCAGAGGTAAGGTTTGATTTTCGTTGGACGCACCCCTAGAATGCCGCCATTGGACTGACGTTTTGATGCGTACCACCTCTGACCCACGAACATCATCTCAGCGCAAGAAGAAGATATTGAAGAAGCCCTCCGGTCTCGATGCTTCGCAGAAGCGCCGTTTTCAGGTTCGCTTGCTGAAGTGGTACGAGAAACATGGCCGCGATCTGCCTTGGCGAAAGACCTCCGACCCCTATCACATTCTCGTCTCTGAAGTGATGTTGCAACAGACCCAGGTCGATCGGGTGATTCCGAAGTACCACGAGTTTCTAGAGCGCTACCCAAGTTTTGAGGAGTTGGCCGATGCTCCGGTCTCGGATGTGAAGAAGACCTGGTATCCGCTTGGCTACAATATTCGGCCGGAACGGTTACATAGTATCGCGTGCGAGACAGTGGCGCGGTATGGGGGCCAACTGCCGAGGGAAGAGGATGAATTACTGTCGTTCAAGGGAATTGGACGTTATACGGCCGGCGCCATCCGGTCGTTCGCATTCAACGAAGATGCGCCGATTCTCGATACGAATGTGATCCGAGTCCTTCATCGCGTGTTCGTGGCGAAGGGCGATCCCAAGACCCAAAAGGCGAGACTCTGGCAATTATCGGAAGTCTTAATTCCCAGCGGGAAGGGCTATGACTTTAACCAGGCGATCATGGACTTTGGGGCGACCTGCTGCACGGCAAGAAATCCCTCCTGTCGGCAATGTCCGATGAAATCGTTTTGCAAGACCTACCCCTTTGAGTCTAAACCGCAAAGAACGAAGGTGCAGCATGAAGGTCGTTGAAGTCGCTGCCGGCCTTATCTATCGTGAGGGCCGCTACTTGATTGCCCGACGGAATCCTGGTGTGCATTTGGCTGGTTTCTGGGAGTTCCCCGGCGGGAAGTGCGAACCTGGTGAAACATTGGAAGAATGTCTGCGGCGAGAGCTGTTCGAGGAACTGGGTATTCGCATCGATGCGCCGATACCCTTTCAGATCATTCGGCACGAATATACGGAGAAAACTGTGGAGCTGCATTTCTTCCATTGTAGG
>JANOJM010000074.1:0-3780 GCA_031418735.1 Nitrospiraceae bacterium
CTTTGAACCGTTTTTCACCACGAAGCGGGCCGGCATCGGTCTGGGGCTTGCCACGGTGAAGAAGATCGTCGAAGAACATGGCGGCTCCATTGCCATCGGCAGCGCCCCAGGCGAAGGAACCACCGTCACCATCCGCCTCCCAGGCCTCAGCGCCGGCCCATCCTATCGCGGCCGCGGCCGCCGCAGACCGCCCGCCCGCCGCCCGGCCTAGCGTCCCGTCTATTTGGTTTGTTTGGTTGGTCTCGTTTGTTTGGTTGGCTGAACGAAACGAAGCAGATGAACCAGAGAAACCAGTTTTGTGCCCCTCCTGTGAGCCATCGAACCCAGCCCGCATGATTCAGGACAATGCATTGGGGTCAGTTCTTGACTTTACACTCTGACAACACAGGTGATTGGCCAGGAAGTGCAAAGTCAAGAACTGACCCCGCCTTACCCCCTCCGGTGGAACGACGTATTATGCCGCCGCCTTGTTGGGCAGTTGCCAGCCGGGGAAAACCAACACGCCGGGATGGCACTTGAGTGCCCGGGCGAAAACCTTGGCACGCTCGACACCCAGACGGACTCGGTCATTCTCAATGGCCGAAATAGTGGCTCGGGGAATCCCGGTAAGACGGGCCAGCTGGCTTTGGCTCAACTCCTGAAGCTCACGAAGAATGCGCACGGACTCGCCGACCGAAACCGCGACACGCTTTTTGGCGGAACGGTACTCTTTCATTTATGGCCTCCTATAGTCATGTGCGGTTATCGATGCGACCTGGAAAAGCAATTTTTCGGCAACCACGCGGTAGATAACGCGCCACTGAAGTCCGAGCCGGCAAAGGGAAGATTTAAGGGGTCAGGGTGGGTTCAAGGTCCTATTGCAACACCTGTATCCTGGAGATTCCAGGAGCGAAGGAGTTGTCTTATGGGACACTATCACCGTTTGACCCTCATGGAGCGTAAAGAACTCAGTCGTATGTTAGCCACGGGATATAGTGTACGAGCGACGGCTCAAGCCCTGCAGCGCGCCCCCAGCACGCTGTCACGTGAACTCGCTCGGCACCGCACCAGCCCAGCGACCTATCGCGCTGTGCCAGCCCATCAACGGGCGACTCGGTGGGCCCATCAGCCACGGAAACCCCGTAAGCTCGCGGCTGACCTCCGCCTCCGTCGGGCGGTCTTGGCCCGGCTGGCACACCGCTGGTCGCCGGAACAGATTGCCCACAGTTTGCGCCAGCAGTATCCTAGAGACCCAGCGATGCAGATTTCGCATGAAGCTATCTATGCCTATCTCTAGGGGTTACCCCCTGACGCCTTCAAGCGCACCCTCACCCGGCACCTCCGGCGGCACCACCGCTTTCGGCGGCCCCGCAAGCCCCGGCTCTCGTCGCGCGCCGTCCAGGAGATGGTCAGCATTGATGACCGACCAGCCGACGTGGCCGCGCGTACCGTGCCGGGCCATTGGGAAGGCGACTTGCTCGTCGGCCATGCCAATGCCTCGGCGCTAGGGACTCTCGTCGAACGCACCACACGGTTTACCCTGCTGGTCCCGCTGAAGGCCAAGCATGCGACCGCGGTACGGCAGGCCTTTGTCCGGGCTGTCCGGACACTGCCGCCTCAACTCTGCCGGTCCCTCACGTATGACCAGGGGCAGGAGATGCGCGACCATCGGCGCTTCACCATCCAGACGAAGATGCCCGTCTACTTTGCGCATCCCCACTGTCCCTGGGAACGGGGCACCAACGAGAACACCAACGGGCTCTTGCGGCAGTTCTTTCCCGCAGGCACCCGGTTCAATCGCGTGTCACAACGGGAAATTAAGCGTGTGCAGACGCTACTCAATAATCGGCCGCGGAAAATTCTGAACTGGGACAGCCCAGCCCAGGCCGTTCATCACCTGTTGCGTTAGGATCTTGAATGTACCCAGACCCCTTAAATCTTCCTTGACCGAAAGGTTAGGCCTCAGAGCGAGACCGCTACAGCGCTTCAAGATCAATTGCATCGGTGATGTGTTCAAACTGTACCGCATGAGTGATCATATGCACGTTCATGAAACCCGGAGGTGGCTTTGCCCCTTCAGTTGCTGGCGTCCACTTGGTGAAATCCATCGGTACTGGCTCAGTGCTAATTGTGGCTCCTGGCGGAAACGTTGCCTTCTTTGTGTTCCAGTCGTAGAAACCTGTACCGCTGACCGCGACCACGCGCTCAAACTTGTCGCATACACGCTCAGCGTGGAATTCAATCGCTCGACACGAGTGAGTGACGCCTGCTTCCAGCTGGACCGTCTGAGGCGTTGAGAACTCAACGCCGATTCCGACAACCCAGCCGAACTCTGTGACCTCGTCTTCGTGCGCGAGTAGGTAGTTGGTGAACCAGTCAAGGACTCTCTTTCCACCTATCGTGAGTGCATCCGCATTGAAAGTGACGAGAGCTTCCGGCTCGTGCACAAACCGCAGCGTGACGGAGACCCTGCCCCAGCGGATAAGGTCGGCTTCCCACCGGGTGCCAAGGAACACCTTGAGCTTTGGTGTGTCGTGTCCGAGAAGGGAAAGTGGTTGAATGCCGTAGTGAGCGCACTTCTCAAGAGCGGGCTTGCTAAATCCACGACGAGACATGAACAAGCGCACGTTTGCGTTGACGTCCTGGGACTTGGTAACGAACGCATCAATGTCCGGCGAGCCGACCTTCCGCCGGAGGTCTTTGCACTCTATGACACCGAGAAGCGCCTGGCCCGCGAAGCTGCCACGAATCACAACGTCAAACTGCCTAGAGTGCCCAAGGCGGTCTACGATGACTTCGTTGTGGGTCACTTTCGCTACGGGATCGAATTGGGCTTGGACCAGTGTGACAGCCTTCTCAAATTGGATTCCTAGGCGCTCTGTAGGCATGGCTGGAAGTGTTTGAGGTCTAACAATGTTTAGGCGGATCCATATAAGAACCGGATCTGCTATTTTCTATACGCGTAACACACCTTCAATGATCGTGAACAATATCCCATAATCGACGGTAGTCCAATGAACTACACCCTATCGACCATTTATCACGGATCTTATGCAGATCGGCGTAACGCCCTTCCTTGAATGGGATTACATCCCATCCAGCGGGCTGCGAACGCCTCCAGGACCGCAGTTGAGGGCATGAATATACATCATCGTTGCCATGACGTCACTGTGGCAGCCGGGTAAGGTCCTCGCCTATGTCTCTCCTTAGGGGAACGGCCGAGGCTGCACTTTAATTGCGCGCATCGGACGAGCCTCCTTGAGGGCGGGCTAGATGATCTCCCACTGCGCGTGTCCAACGAGGGTCTTCTGAAACCGCGCGTTGCGCGAGCACAGGAGGCCAACAGGCCACCCTCCCATTCTTCCTTTGACAGAGCTCCCCCTCCTGGCTATGATCTCCGCTACTTGATTCAACCTTGAAGTTAAAAACCTATGTTCCCTAGCCACCATTTCTTTATCAAAGGAGTAGGCATATGAAGCTCGTAATCGGCACTGTCGCAACCGTCTCCGGTGTCTTATTTGCGCTCTCGATGGCCTCGGCGAATCCCTCGCTCCTCCCCAAACATGAAGGCTACCCGATGAAGAACAGCGGAAGCCCTGTGACCGGCCAGCCGACCGCCAACGATCCTGGTCAGTCGGATGCGCGCGGCGAGGATACGCTGCTGAAGTCAGCCGACTCTGTTAAGAGCGCCCAGCAGAACCTCATGAAGTCGGACAATGAGCGGATTACCAAAGGCCTGGGAGCGAATCAGCTCCCGACCGTGCAGGGGCCACAGATCAAGATCGCCCCTCCGGTAACCTC
>JANOJM010000075.1:0-9904 GCA_031418735.1 Nitrospiraceae bacterium
TTGGAATTGCTGCGGCAGGAGCAGCCGCCTTCGGAAGATAGTCTTTATAGCCATACCGCTCGGTCAGATACTGCTTGGCTTCCTCGCTCACATATTCCGTGAACTGATACCGATCGTTTTCAACGGTCTTCGCGTCTTCCATCACCTTGTCGGTTGGAATCGCGTACTCGATGTTGCAGGAGGTGTAGGCTTGAATGTAGGTCGAGCCCACTTCGCGGGCAATTAACACGGCCTTCTTGATGACACTCTCGACGCGGCGGGGATTGTTCGGAACCACAGTGGCCACGTAGGCGCATCCGGCGACCTTCGCCATCTGCAACATGTCCATCTTCTCGAACTTCTTCCCCAACGGAGCCATCTTCAGGACGGCGCCACGGTTGGTCATCCCGCTCTCCTGCCCGCCGGTGTTGCCATATACTTCGTTGTCCAACATGATCGTGGTGAATCGTTCCTTTCGGAACCAGGAATGGAGCACTTGCTGGAAACCGATATCCGCCGTTCCGCCATCTCCCGCCATGACGACCACATCTTTCGGCTTATCACCGAACCGCAGCCGAAGCCCGCGGGATAGCCCGCTCGCAACGCCGTTCTGATCGCCGTAGTTGCCGTACACAAACGGGATCGCAGCCTGTGAAATCGCTAACCGTCCACAACCTGCCGTACCAACAGTGATGGTGTCTTCAGGATTAGGGAAGGCAATGATCGCCAACCGGATGAACAGTGTCATCGCGCAACCGGCACACATAGGATGCTCTTCGAGAATTTCCTTGAAGCTTCCCATTTGAGAGACGGAAATTTTCTTTCCAAACGGGCCATGTTCAACCATGTCCCGATATTCTTTCGGCATGAACTTCTCAAATCCACCGGAAAATTTTACATAATCAAGACTCATCGGAACACCTCCCTCTATCATGGCAACAGCAATCCATTGCCTGTCGGAAAGATACAACTATTTGCAACAGCGCAGGAATTCGAGACTGAACGAACTGGACTGAATATGCTCTCATGGACTCGATATGGTAACAAAGCCTAAAAAAGACTGTCAATGAGAAACGTACTATACCCTTCTCGGACAATACAGGAACCGAAGTATAATATAACTTCCTGATAATCAACGCAACTTTTCAGAAGGCCCACCAAGTTAAAAAGAAGGCCTAGCGCGGTCCAGGCCTGTAGGCCATTCGCCCTAACCACTCACTTTTCGCCTGGTTTCCACCCCAGGTGAAAAGGCGACTGATTTCACGGAATTGGAAAGAGAGATTGCCGATTCCGTAAAACCTGTCTAGACTAGACCCCTATGTCAACACGCGTAATCATCCTTGGGGAAGACGATGGCGCTCAGCACGCCGGCGGAGTCCATAAGCGCCCTCCGATTCCGGATAGTTCGCTCAAAGCCGAGTGCCCGAAGTTCATGAGCCACGGCCCCTGCGGAGGCGTCCGAAAAGGGGGATTGTGTGAGGTGTACCCTGAGATGACTTGCCCCTGGGTGACGCTCTACATTCAACTGGAAAAAATCGGCCAAGTAGAATGGATGAAACAAGTCTAGGAAGACGTGAGGGGTGAGGCGTGAGGCGTGAAACGGTGGAAAGAAAATCGAAGACCACAAAACTCGGATACAACGAGGACCATGCAAAGAGTGGTATTACCGATCCTTTGCCGGGCATCGAAACGTTTCCGAACCAATACAAAGGCTACGAAATCACCATCGAGATCCCGGAATATACCGCGATCTGCCCAAAAACTGGCCTTCCGGATTTCGGCGTCATCACACTGCACTACATGCCGGACAAAGACTGCTTGGAGTTGAAGTCGCTGAAGATGTATCTCCACGAATATAGAAACCTCGGCATCTTCTACGAAAACGCCGTCAATCGAATCCTCCACGATGTCGTGAAGGCTTGCCGCCCCGTGCATGCAAAAGTCACGGGCACCTTTGCTGCAAGAGGTGGACTGCGTAGCGTGATCGAAGCGAAGTACCCTTGAGCCTCCTCCGTCATTGATGCCCCTGAACCTAATCGATTCCAACTCATGGCCACCTACGCAATCGGCGACATTCAAGGCTGCTTTGCTTCCTTCAGACAACTCCTGGACCGGATTGCCTTCACTCCCAGCTCCGATAGGCTTTGGCTGGTTGGAGACCTTGTCAACCGAGGCCCCGACTCTTTGGGTACTCTCCGGTTCATCAAAAGTCTGGTCACATCCGTTCGTCTCGTCTTGGGAAACCATGATCTATTTTTGCTGGCAGCAGCCGAAGACATTACAACGCTGCGTCCCAAAGATACGATCCAGGACATACTTTCCGCCTCCGATCGCGCCGATCTCACCGATTGGCTGAGGCGCCAGCCGCTTCATCATCGTGAAGGATCATTTCTCATGGTCCATGCCGGCGTCCTACCGCAATGGACCTTTGAAGAAGCAGCGGCTCTAGCGCATGAGGTGGAAACCGTACTCCGTGGGCCAGAGTATCGAGCCTTTCTTCAAGCGCTCTTTCATGGACCAACCTCGCAATGGAATCCCTCGCTCAAGGGGCTCGAACGTCTCGTGAGTATCGCCCGTGTGTTGACCAGACTCCGAACCTGTACGCCAACAGGTGAGATGTCGAACTTTTCAGGTTCCCCAGACGAAACTCCCGTCGGCTTCACTCCCTGGTTTCGCATCCCCAATCGGCGCAATACCAGCGCGACAATCATCACAGGCCATTGGGCGGCACTGGGACTGCACATAGAACCCCATCTGCTTGCCATCGATAGCGGATGCGTATGGGGCAAAAAGTTGACGGCTGTTCGGCTGGAAGACCGATCAGTATTTCAAGTCGATTGTGCCGATAGGCTTCGCCGTGACTGAACCTGCCCCGGCCGACTCTTCCTGGCCTCGCTACTCTGTACGCCCTTTCCCTTCTTATCATTTTGTGCCAGGTAAAAATCCGCACCCACGCCGTGATCCACACGGCCACTCCTACGGCATGCCCGATCCTAAGCCATCGGCTTTTCAGCCTGAGGATTGGCATCAGTCAGAGGAATATCTGTATGGGATTGATCTCTACAACTTCGCCTACTGGTGGGAATGCCACGAAGTATTCGAAGGGCTCTGGCATGCTGTGGGGCACGACACCGAACAAGGGAACTTCTTCCAAGCCCTCATCCAACTCGCTGCGGCGAACCTCAAACTCTTCACCGGCAACCACCAGGCAGCAGGAAAACTACTGACCAGCGGCATGTTTCGTTTGCAGATAACACCCGGGCTCTATATGGGGATTGATGTGGCCGGCCTCAAAGAAAACTTGCAGCAGCACATGGCCGACTCGGACTTTCGTGCACCGCTCATTCGTTTGGATGGGCTCGAACGGGTGGAGTGAGTCATTCGAAAGCTGCTAACAGGCTGCTCAAAAAAGCTGGCCTCGTCGGGTTGATCTGGGTCATCTGCTTTGATTAGCTTATCGAGCTGGTCTTGCTCAACCAAACAAACGAGACAAACCAAATAAACCAAATAACGGTCTTCTTACGCTGGGGGCCTTTTTCAGCAGCCTGCTAGTGGTAGCTTTCGGAGTCGCTAGGAAACTTTCCCTGTTCAACTTCTTCTTTATAGCGGCGAAGGGCTTGGAGGGCATCGGCCTTAAGGTGGGCGTAGGGTTTGACAAACTTCGGCACGAATTCATCGAAGAGCCCGAGGAGGTCGTAGAGCACAAGGACCTGGCCGTCGCAGTTGGGGCCCGCCCCGATGCCAATGGTCGGAATGGTCAATTGTTCCGTCACAGCCTTGGCCAACTCGGCAGGAATCGCTTCAAGTACGATGGCAAAAGCGCCGGCTGCTTCGAGGGCCTTGGCGTCATTCAGCAAGACCCGCGCATGATCTGATTCTTTCCCTTGCACTTTGTAGCCGCCATAGCGATGAAGCGATTGGGGAGTCATACCAAGATGCCCCATCACCGGAATGCCGATACTGGTCATTACAGCCACACGGTCGACAACCACTGCACCACCTTCTAATTTTACAGCGGTAGCTCCGGCCTGCAGAAAGCGACCAGCGTTTCGGACCGCTTCCTCGCTGCTGGCCTGATAGGACATGAACGGCATATCGCCGATGACAAGCGCTCGTTGGGCAGCCCCCGCCACCAGCTTCGTATGGTAGAGCATGTCGTCCATCGTCACAGAAAGCGTATTGGCCTTCCCCTGCACCACCACACCCAGTGAGTCACCGACTAAGATGGTCTCGATGCCGGCCTGCTCGACTATGCGTGTAAACAGCGCATCATAGGCCGTCACGACGATGAGCTTCTTTTTATCCTGTTTGTGCCGCTTAAACTCGGGGATTGTCATCAACCCACTTCTGATTTGGTGAGAATGTCCGCCAGCCGGTGCGTGGCTTTGATCGCCATAATATGCACTCCGTCGCAGTAGGGCCGCACTGCCTTGATCGTCCGAACCGCGATCTCCACCCCTACATCCTCCGCTCGCTCGGGGCCTGCCGCTTTGAGTTCATCGATCATCTCCTGGGGAACCGACACACCGGGAATATTCGCATTCATGAACTCGGCCATCTTGACGTTCCGGAGAACGAGAATACCTGCCAGCACTTTGACCTTGAAGGGGCGAACCGCCTTCATGAAGGACCCAAACTGCTCCGGATGATAGATCGCCTGTGTCTGGAAAAACTGGGCGCCAGCTTTCACCTTGACTTCAAACTTGGCGAGCATCGGCCCCAGCGGGTCAGCCTCAGGTGTCACCGCGGCGCCGATCGTAAAGGCTGTCGAACCATCCAACTTGTTGCCGGCCATGTCCCGCCCATTGTTAAGCCCTTGCACCAACTGCATGACTTGAACAGAATCCAGGTCGTAGACCGGCTTCGCTTCTTTGTGGTCTCCGACGGTCGGGTAGTCCCCGGTGAGGCACAGAATATTCTGGATGCCAAGCATGGAGGCGCCCATGAGATCCGACTGCATGGCGATCCGATTTCGATCACGGCAGGTCATCTGCATCACCGGATCATGGCCGAGTTCGTAGAGGAGCCGGCAGACGGGGAGAGACCCGGCCCGCACCACGGCAGCCGTGTTGTCCGTCACATTGACCCCGTGCACACGCCCCACCAGCTGCTTAGCATTCTCTAGCACGCTAGATATGTTGGTACCCTTGGGAGGGTTGTACTCAATCGTGACAGCAAACTGCCCCTGATCGAGCACCTCTCGTAATCGCCTCGGCTCCCGACTCATCTTTTGTCTATCCCCCTTACCCTAACAAAGAGGTGGCTGGGTTGTTCCATCGTGCGCGCGTCCAACGAGGGGAGTCCGCGACCGCGCGTTGCGCGAGCACAGGAGCACCCAGCCGCCTCACATCATCCCCGCTTTGCGTTTTGCTGACTCCACCGTGTTATCCAGCAACATCGCAATCGTCATCGGCCCGACACCACCAGGAACAGGGCTGATCCAGCCGGCTTTCTGGCTGACCGGTTCAAAGTCGACATCGCCACACAATTTACCCTCAGGAGTTTTGTTTGTTCCCACATCGATGACAACTGCCCCTTCTCGCACCATGTCGGCCGTCACAAACTTCGCCTTCCCGATCGCCACGAGCAGCAGCTCGGCTTCGCGACAGACCGCCGGCAAATCCTTCGTCTTGGAGTGACAAATCGTCACCGTGGCGTTGCGCTGAAGCAACATGAGCGCCAACGGCTTGCCGACGATGTTGCTCCGCCCCAATACGACCGCGCGTTTCCCCTCGATACTCACCCCGGTAGATTCGATCATCTTAATGACGCCCTTCGGCGTGCAGGCTTCAAATACCGGATGCCCTTCAACAAGCCGACCGAAATTGTACGGATGAAACCCGTCTGCGTCCTTGTCGGGCGACACCGTTTCGAGCACGACTTTGCTGTCGATATGCTTCGGCAACGGCAACTGGACCAATATCCCGTGGATCCTGGGATCGGCGTTCTCCTTTTCGATCAAAGCCAACAACTCTGCTTGCGTCGTGCTCGCCGGCAATTTGTGGTCGTCGATATAGATGCCCGCCGCATCGCAGGCTTTTTGCTTGCTCTTCACATAGAGATGCGAGGCAGGGTCGTCACCCACCAAAATGGTCGCCAAGCCCGGCCTCACCCCGGTCTTCGCCAAGACCGCCGCTGATTCAATTGCCAACCGCTCACGTACTTGCAATGCCAAGGCTTTACCGTCGATCAATCGTGCCGCCACAATTCCCTCCTCACACAAGTCCATAGGTTGAGGCTACGGTTAAGGAAGACCATCACCTACACTTTCCCTCTCAGCCTTGGCCTTAACCTGAACCTGATTCAAAAATCACGGCACCATAGCAGGGCATTTTTGAGCAAGTCAACGTGCGCGGCCACGTGAGGCGTCAGGGGTGAGGAGTGAGGCGAAGGACCGAGGAATCTATTATTGAACGCTGTAATGCTTACGCTTTCACCTGCCGCTCACTCCTTACCTTTCACACCTAACCCCTGACGCCTCACGTCCGATTACGCCTTACGTCCATTTCTTGACAGGCTCTTTGCCAGGCAGCTACGATGGCTCTGTCAACCCGATCAAGAGTTATCGACCTTGTGAGCAGAACCTCCTCCGTGATGTCCCTTCTAACACGCGCCATCAGCCATCCGGCAGCCTGGCTTATTTCGATCCTGTCCCTTGTGATCGTCAGCCCACTCAGCGCCCAGATCACCGTGACGGAACTCCAATCTCCCTACAGCTTCGTGAACGATCCCCTCGATAAGAACTATTTTATCTCGAGCGTGAACGGCGAGGCGGAGACCGCCGACAACAACGGGTTTATCACCAAACTCAATACCAATGGGAAACTTCTCAACCTGAAGTTTATCCAAGGAGGGAAGGACGATGTCACCCTCCATGCCCCCAAAGGTATGGCCCTGGTGGAACACGTGCTCTACGTGGCGGATCTCGATACCCTGCGGGGCTTTGATACAACTACCGGCAAGCCAGTCCTGACCCACACCATCCGATCACCCGCGACTGGCCAGGCCTCCTTGAGCGACGTAACTTTCGATGGCAAAGGATACCTCTATTGCTCCGACCAAAAAGCGAACACGATTTACCGTTTTGATCTGGCCACCCAAGCATTTTCCGTCCTGGTCACAGACCGCTCCCTCGCAGGCCCCTCCGGCCTTGCCATCCATCCTAAGTCAGGTCAGATCATCGCGGTCAGCTGGGAGAAGGGCAAGATTTCCGAAGTCTCTCCGGAAGGCGTGGTGACGGAGCTCTTCTCCAATGGATTCTTTTCCAACCGCTTTCAGAATCTCCGCGGAGTAGACTTCGACCGCTGGGGCAACATGTACGTGTCCGACTTCACCACTGGAAAAGTCTGGCGCATGAGCTGGGACAAGAGGTTTCAAGTCATCGCCGAATTCTTGCCCTCGCCGGGAGATCTCAGCATCGACCGTGCAAACAATCTCATCCTTGTGCCCTACGAATTCGCGCATGCAGCCGAGATGAATGGGCTCGAAACCCCCACCAGCGCGAAGTCGAAACAGGAAAAACGGACATTGGCGGACTATGGCTTCATCCCGCCTCCGCCGAAGCCGGCGCCGGAAGGGCCGGAAAAAAAATGAGCCAATGCGCCTATTGCACACAACGGAAAGGCAAGCGGCCTTGCCCAGCCTTGGCAGGACTGATCTGCAGTCAATGCTGCGGAGAACACCGAATCGTGCGGGTCTCATGCCCTGCGGACTGCGGCTATCTCGAGTCCGGGAGCGATTATCAACAGAAACGGTTGGCGGTACAATTCATGCCGGTGCGCAGGGATTTCTATCGTGAACTGGACGAGCTGGGCGGCAAAAAATCCGTGGCGCTCTTCAATCTCGTTGAAGTGGTGATCTTCGGGTACTTCCACAGCCGTCGCGACGGGCAAGACGCGGAGATTGTGGCGGCGCTGCAGGCCTTGCGGCGGACGCTCAGTCCCCTCCATGTGCCTGCCGGCCCGATGCCGGTCTTTGCAGAGCACTTGAAGAAGGAATACGACACGTACAAGAAACAGAATCCTGAGGAAATCGCCGATATGTCTTCCGCACCGGAAATACTGGACCGCGTAATCGCCTTCGTCTCACGCTTTTCCGGCACGGACTTTCAATCGCAACGGTTTCTGGGTGGGCTCATCGGCTATGTGCGAGCCTACCACCCTGAGATTGCAGAACACCTGACTAAACAACGTGAACCGGGCCACATCATTTTGCCAGGGCAGCAATTCATGCCGCCCCCGGCGCCGGAGTCCCATACCCATGGACCGGGCTGTCACCACCACTGATTACCAGCGGCTTCCCATGACGCTAGAGCAGACCCCATGAGCGCAGAGAAAGAACGAAAGATCAGAAAAGCCCGCCGCGTGGAGTTGCGCTGCATCCTAAGATTTTCTTCCGGTGAGATCGAGGGCGAGGGCACGATCACAAACATCTCGACGTCAGGCTGTCGTGTCGAGTCCGACATCAATATGGCGGAAGGGCTCGACGTTCAGGTCATTATTCAACTTCCCAATCAATTGTCCCCAGTGAAAGTCGAACGAGCCTCAGTGCGCTGGGTCTCCGGCAACGCATTCGGCCTTAACTTCATCCTCTTTTTCCCGTCCGAACGATCCCGCCTCCGCACATTCATCGAGAACATCAAGTGAGAAGACAGGCCAGGGGGACGTAAGGCGTAAAGGGTAAGGCGTGAGGGGGTCGAGCGGAATTCGCCTAACGCCTCACGTTTCACGCCTCACGATATAACCCCTAGCCTCTAACCCCGCGCCTCTCGCCTGAACATCGGCGATTGCAGCAGTAGCGCTCAATAATGCGGGTTAGGAACACGGGAGTCGGTGAGACTGCGCTACTATTCAACGATCGTCACCGTCATCTCAATCCGGTCGTTCGGCAGATCGCGATCGTTTTTTGGCAGAACCACGATTCTATCGGCGATGCCAAGGCCTTTGGTCACCTCGCCGAACGCCGTGTATTTTCCATCGAGGAAAGGGGACGGCTCGACCACAATAAAAAACTGCGACCCGGCTGTGTCAGGCTCGTTCGCTCGCGCCATCGACACAATGCCGCGCTTATGAGGCGTGTCGTTGAATTCCGCCTTGAGCAAGACAGGATTGCCCTTCTCATCCTTAGGCCCACCCTGCCCATACGTGTCCTTGCGTAACGAGCTCTTGGTATTGGGGTCGCCGCCCTGGATCATGAAACCAGGGATTACCCGATGGAAGATCGTTCCATCGTAAAAGCCTGACTTGGCCAACTTGATAAAGTTCGCAACATGATTCGGCGCTATATCCGGATAGAACGTGATATGGATATCTCCGAACTTCGTCTTGAGAATGGCTTTGGGGCCGAGGCTTGGCGGAGGCGTAACCGGTATCACGTCGGCTTTCCCTCCGCAACCGGTGAGGAGACCGATCCCCAACAGCACTCCGCACAGCATGAGACTTCTTATGACAACCGAGTCGCGCGTCATCGCCCACCAACCTTGCATCGTTTACTCCACCACCACGACCGTCATCTCCGCCCGTTCATTTGGAAGGTCGCGACTGTTTTTCGGTAGATTGACAATCTTGTCCGCGGCTTCCATCCCCTTCACCACCTCGCCAAAGACCGTATATTGCCCATCGAGAAAATTCGAATCCTTCACGACAATGAAGAACTGAGAACCGGCACTATTAGGATCATTCGTGCGTGCCATGGAAAGAATCCCTCGGCGGTGAGGGATATCATTGAACTCCGCCTTGAGTTTCTGACTCGGCCCCCCCTGGCCGTAGGTCTCCGGCTTATTCAGATCTTTGGTGTTGGGATCGCCGCCCTGGATCATGAATCCTGGGATCACCCGATGAAAAATCGTGCCGTTGTAGTAGCCTGACTTTGCCAACGCGATGAAGCTTTCAACATGCTTGGGAGCCTTTTCAGGAAAGAACACGAC
>JANOJM010000076.1:0-8954 GCA_031418735.1 Nitrospiraceae bacterium
GAACATTACGCGACCGCTATGGTTGTCATGCTGAGAACCGTCGGCATTCCCGCTCGACTCGTGACAGGGTTTCTGGCCACGGAATGGAATGAATACGGAGGCTACTTTACCGTCCGCCAGCGGGATGCCCATGCCTGGGTCGAGGTCTACTTTCCTCACTCAGGCTGGATCACCATGGATCCCACCCCCACCGTCAGCGCAGCAGTTTCCACTTCTCGCTGGGCACCTCTCACCCGATTCGGGGAATCCGTCCGGTTACAGTGGGATCGCCTATTTGTCCGTTATAGCGTGAAGGATCAACTGGCAGTCGTTCATGGAGTTCGAGAAGGCACTGATGCGTTACGAGAAAGAGTGAGTCGCGGGGTTTCGCTGCTGAGTGCTCCGATAGGTCAGACTCTCAGCCGTCTATTGCGCATGGTCCGGACATTCCATCTAGGAATGCTGGAACTCGTCACGGGAGTGATCGTGGTCGGCTTGGCCTCGTTCCTCCTTATTATTCGGGATAGGATCGCGCTGTGGGCCGCCACGCATCTTCCGACATCGCATCCGCAGCTTGTGATCGTCCAGCTCTACACCCGCATGCTTCGCACAATGGAGAGGCATGGCGTGAGCAAACCTCCGGCTGCCACAGCCAGTGAATTTGCCAGACTGGTTGAGCGGGAATGGAAAGCAGCCGGTCCCATAGTAGCCAACGTAACCGCCCTCTACCATCAAGGGCGATTTAGTCAAATCCCACTCAGCCCGGTCGAGCTTTCTCGTGCAGCCGAACAAGTGGGGCAGTTACAGTCCCTCGCACATATGGTCCGCTAATCGTTCCCAAGAACCGAGAAACGGGAGAGGACTGCAGCTTGAGGAGAAGACTGACACTGGAGCGGGAAACGGGATTTGAACCCGCGACCCTCGCCTTGGCAAGGCGATGCTCTACCACTGAGCTATTCCCGCTCGATCACAGTCAGTCAGAGGGGTTGGATTTTACTGATGCATGAACGAAACTGTCAAGCAGTCTATCGGGCATCGGCAAAACCGGATCACAGGGGATGAATCGTGAAAGACGACAGGCAGCGGTCTGGCAGCGCCTGCCCGTGGAAGGCGAATGAACGCTTCTTGGTCTTTCGGCTCAGTCCTGCCTGCTCCTTCTGTGCACTTGACGCATCATAGGGGGTCCAGTAGAGTTGCACAAGCATGCGGGCGTTCCTCCATTATAAGCTGGGGTATCCGGCGTGACCTCTAGTCAGCAACCATCGGTCCCATATGCTGCGCAAGCGATACCCTTCGACGAGTTTCTGGCTTCAGGAAAACTCCCGGACGGATATCTCGCCAGCGAGTATCTCGCCCAACAATTCGTCGAACGTCTCGTGCACTATGTCCTCAGTGTCCCGACCGGCAGCTACACCATGGCTCAGTTGGGTCAGCTCCTGGAACAGATAAACCCTCGCGCCCAGATCCTTTTCTTCAAACGGTTAAAGGAAACCAGTCCCGAGAGCCTCAAAGACTTTGCCCCGCTCTATTACGGCTTCATGAACGAGTTCCACTCTCTCCTGTTTACCTAACCCTACAACTTTTTCCTTGTCGCCCTGGCATTCTCGTGTATAATCTGGTGATTCATAATTTGTGTAAAGGAGTGCCATGAATCCAACCCTACAGCGAGCAGTGACCAGCTTCTATAATCTCATCTACGAGGCCCAAACATTTGCCACGACGATGTCACGGATTGACACCGCTGAGCAGGAGCATTACGCCGGGCGGATCGAAGGATTAAATTGGGTTCTTGATCGCTGCCAAGAGCTGGAAGACATGGATGCGAATTTGACTCCCTCGTCTCTTCAGCGGGTTCTCACCGAAGTAAAGTCAGATCTCGATCACGAGCTGTCGGTACAGCGGCGAGAAAAGGGACGCCGTGCGGATGGCCGGGAGGAAGCGCTCAATTTTGTCGCTGATTATTTGTCCAGCCTGATCACAGCAACGGACATTGAGTCAGCCAAGACGCCGGCGGTGTAACGCTCACGCCCTCAGAGGGCACCCGTACTAACTTCACCTGTTGCTTTCCATGCCGCGGACAGATCGATAAGATGATGCAAGAATGGATCATTTTCGCGCTTTGTCTGGGAGTCGGCGGCCACATTGCGCTCGGCGTCGTCATGCATGCCCCAGGGCTTTGGCCCTGGAGTACGACCGGATTCTACGGTGTATTGAGCGGACTAGTGGTCTACGGTTTCGTGCAAGCAGGGCGGGGGTTCTGGAAACTGTTCCGGCACGCTCAAAAATTTCCATCGAAGCACGGACCCAACGCCTCGTGCTGAGCAGGAACACATTCCGTGGCCAAATCTTTGGCACGAATCATCCCTGCCTCTTCTACGTAGAATTATTTTATGCCAGGCTTTCCGCGTAAACCGGCCAGCCAAACTTGGCCGATCGGTCTATCCCCCACAACAGCTCGACCATCAAGACCGGATACCTCTACACAGCCGGACCAATTCAGATCGTTGAATGCCACGCTGCTCTATTGCCCTTCCTGTCGAGTGGCGACTCCGACTCGTGAACGACTTCTGCTCGTGCTTCCAGGAGGGAACCTGTATGAATATCTTTGCCAGCACTGTGGTTCGTCGACCGGTTCCAAGACGGACAACCAATAGGCGACTGCGCCTGCCGTCGCACCTCAATGACGATGGGGAGAACAGGGGCTGTCCCCCTCGTCACCCAGGTGACAGAGTGTTCAGATGAACATACGCTCTCAGTGTAGATGCAGGGAAACCGGCAGAACTGAAGATGTGTGAAGGCTTGCGCTGCATTGCCGAATCTGCGAATGCGGAAGAATCGCTAATGAAGAATGCGGGCTAAATCATTCCTTCCAGGGGGATGCCTTCTTCGATAAGCATGACAGGAATGTCTTCGCGAATAGGATACAGGATCTTGCGGTCGCCTCTGATCAAACCTCCATCGAGGGGTTCGGTGACCGGCTTATTCGCCCTGTTTTTCAGTTGCCCACTGATCACCGCCTCATTTAACTTGTCAATCAGGGCATTCTCAGCCAAACGCACTTCCTGTTTCGTGTCGGGGCAACAGAGAATGGCGAGAAGATCCTTGTCGAGATTGACCGGACGTCTTGCTTCCGTACGTTCTGTCATAAAGCCCCTCCCTGTGAACCGGACCGACAACATGGCAAGAATAGAGCACAGATACCGATGAGATCAAGCCCCGCGCGCAGACACTATTTCGGTTGCCGGCTTCTGCTACACTAGCCGCGCTTGATCATAGAGAAGGAAGCAAGCGGCGATGTCAAAGAATCTGTGGAGGTACTTCTTGGCCGGATTGTTGGCCCTTGTGCCGGCCTGGGCCACATTTTTGATCCTTTCCACGCTTTTTCATGCCTTCACCGAATTAATCCATGACTTATCGGGGAATATTGGAGCCCAGCAAAGGCCAGGACTCAGCCTCTTTCTGTTGTTACTCCTTGTTGTTATTGTCGGCGCGATTGCCACCCATGTAATCGGACGTCGCATCATCACCCAAACAGAACGGTGGATCCAGCGGATCCCACTGGTCAGCAGTGTTTACATCACCCTGAAAGGGATGACCGATCTTCTTAATTTCCGTTCTCGCTTCGGACGCAGCGCCGTGGTGGCCTTCCCGTTCCCTCGCGACGGTCTCTGGGCGATCGGTTTTGTGATGGGGACTGCACCGACCGCGCTGCAAATCACACCGGCAAGTCTACTCATGGTCTTTGTGCCCACAGCCATCCACCCCTTCACCGGATTACTTGCGTTTATTCCCGAGTCACAGTTACGCCCGATCAATCTGTTGCCGGAAGAGGCCATCAAGATGGAGTTTACCGCTGGTTTGTATAAGCCGGGAAACGGATGGTTGCAATCTCCCAAGTCAATCGAATGAGCGCCATGCCAAGCCTCGACCACCTGAATGTCCGACTCGCTAAGCCGGAAGATGCGGCGACAATCGCGTCGTTCAGTGCTGCCATGGCTCTTGAAACAGAAGGCCGCCGCCTCGATCTTGACCGTCTGCACGAGGGAACCCGTGCCATCCTTAATTCTCCTGAACATGGCTTTTTCATGGTTGCCGAGGTGAAGCAGGCCGACGATAGCCAACTGTTGGGGCAGTTGATGATCACCTATGAATGGAGTGATTGGCGGAACGGCGTATTCTGGTGGATACAGAGTGTATATGTAGATCCCGCCTGGCGTCGCAAAGGTGTGTACCGAATCATGTACAACTACACTCTGACTCGGGCCCAGTCGGACCCACAGGTCTGTGGAATTCGGCTCTACGTGGAGCGAGAGAATCTGACCGCTCAGGCTGTGTATAAACGTGTCGGGCTTGCCCCTTCAGGCCACACTGTGTATGAACAGGATTTTGTGCTCGCCCGATACCCATATTCTTTACAGAGAAGAGACAAAGGAGAATAACATGCAGCTTTTCCCTGGGCTCGTCGCACTGACTCTTAGTGTACTCGTCACTATGGGATGTGCGTTCGTTCGCGGAAATTACGGAGAAGAACTTAGTCAGGGCGATGTCACGATGGTTAAGAAGGGCGCCAGCACCAGAACCGATGTTGCCGCCATCCTCGGCGCACCCGAGCGCATCATAGAAGCAAATGGTCGCGAAATATTTCACTACTATCATTACGATGTGAAATCCGGCTTCGTGCTTGTTTTTTCGCGAACCAACATCAAAAGCGATGATATTTTCATCATCTTCGACAAGGCAGGAGTCGTAGAGGATGTCGTGGCAGGTAAGCAAAAACCTTCGCTTAAGTTTCAGTTCTGGCCGTTTGATTAATTCCTTTTTCGTAACTATTGAATGATGATGCAGATCGTGCGGAACTGCCTGGTCATGATCCTCCTGTTCATGTCGTTGCCCGGATGCCTAAAAGGTCCAGTGTCGTGGCAACGAGTGACGCTCAACCAGACCATTTCCACTCACGACGTGAGTTTTATTGTGGCTGGCCAGACGAACATTTCAAATGTTGTCGAAACGCTTGGTGCGCCAAATCAGATGCTCCCCTCAAAGGATGGAATAGTGACTCGCTACTATTTTACGAACGGGAAATACTTCAGGGCTGATTTTGGATGGGGATTACGTTTCCTCATTCCGTTTCTTTCGCCGGACCTCATCGTGGGAGGCGGTGGAGTGGGCACTGATGTATTTCAGGTCACATACGACAAGGAATGGATCGTGCGGGATTATGCCTTTGCATTTCATTCACAGTCGTCAGAGTTCCGGCTCTGGCCCTTTAAGGACTAACGTTTGGTTGGGCACTCCAGGCCCGTACGACAAGAATTGCTGCTTTCCCAACATCCGTTTATAATTCATCAGTATGGCTCCATCCACCCCTGACGACATCTCTTCCCAAAGTCCGTTCTCGCCACCTCCTTCCTATATTCCAGCCGATCGCGATACGGAGTTTCTCCAGCGGGAAGAACTTCGTTCTATCCGCATCGGGCTGGAACTCTTAAAGCCAGAATTGATCCAGCGTGAACAGGGGATCCGGTCGACCATCGTCGTCTTTGGGAGTGCGAGACTGTTAGAAGAGGCTGCCGCGAAACAGGCGCTTCATACGGCCCAAGAGGAAGCTGCTCGATCTCCGAGCGATCGAACAGGCCAGCACAAGGTGGCAATTACCCAACGACAAGTCGCTCTTTCAAAATACTATGACATAGCGCGTGAGTTCGGTCGGATGGTTTCGTCGACCTGCCAAGTCGAAGGCCGCTGCGACTACGTCGTTGTCACTGGCGGAGGGCCCGGCATCATGGAGGCCGCCAATCGCGGGGCGGCGGACGTGAATGCGAAATCAATAGGCCTTAATATTACTCTACCGCACGAGCAGCGCCCGAACCCCTACATCACGCCGGAACTGAATTTTCAGTTTCGCTATTTTGCCATTCGGAAAATGCACTTCCTCATCCGCGCCAAAGCGTTGGTCGCCTTTCCCGGAGGATTTGGCACTCTCGATGAGCTATTCGAAACGCTGACGCTTCTCCAAACAGGCAAGACCGAAAACGTGATGGTCGTACTGGTTGGACGGGACTTTTGGGAGCGCCTGATCAACTGGCAATGGCTTGTCGAGAATGGACTCATTGCCCAACGAGACCTTCAACTATTCCGCTATGCTGAGACGGCTCAGGAAGCCTGGGATCTGATCAGCCGCCACAATGGAGTACCGTCGTCATGAAAGTCTCATTCCATGGGGCCGCGCGTTCAGTGACGGGAAGCCGCCACATGCTTGAGATGCCGGGTTTCCGGCTGTTGCTTGATTGTGGACTATTTCAAGGACGCCGAGACGAAGCCCATCGGCAGAATCGAAATTTTGGGTTCGATCCCAAGTCGCTCAATGCGGTCTTACTCTCCCATGCCCATGTCGACCATTCCGGTGCCTTACCGGTACTCCCGAAGCACGGTTTCTCCGGAAAAACATACCTCACCAGAGCCACCGCGGATTTGACGGAACTTATGCTCGAGGACTCAGCGCGAATACAGGGGAGTGACTGCAGCTACGTCAACAAGAAGGAGCAGCGGAAGGGAAAGGCCTGTGCCCTGCCCCTCTACAATATCGATGACGTTCGTAAGCTCGTCCGAGGATTCGAGGGTGTGCGATACGGGGACATGCTCAAGATTGCCCCCCGCGTCGCGGCATCCTTTCACGACGCCGGCCATATCCTGGGATCGGCGGCCATTCGGGTGAAATATACAGCACGGGGCAATACGACCACCGTGCTCTTCAGCGGAGATCTTGGCCGTTCCAACATGCCCATTCTTCGCGACCCTGAGACACCGCCGCCCTGCGACGTGTTGATCCTTGAGTCAACCTATGGTGATCGCCTGCACGAATCCGACCGAGCGATCATGAAACAGCAGGCGCTGGATCTCCTCACTCATGCCAAAACTCACAAGAGCAAGATTATTGTTCCCGCGTTCGCCGTCGGACGTACTCAGGAATTGGTCATGCGGATCAAAGAACTTGTCGGCGAGGGGCGCCTTGATCCCATCCCGATCTATATCGATTCCCCCATGGCTTCACGAGCCACGGAAGTCTTTCGCCGCCACCCGGAATGCTACGATGAAGAAACCACCCGTACCTTCACGTCCTCCGGCGACCTCTTCGCCTCACGCTATATCCATTTTGTCTCTTCGCCTGAAGATAGCAAGCGCCTGAACAGCATGAAGGGGCCCTGCGTTATTATCTCCGCCTCCGGGATGTGTGAAGGCGGCCGTGTCGTGCATCATCTCAAACATGCGATTCGAGACGAAGCGAACGTGATTGTCTTCGTAGGCTTTCAAGCTGAGCATACCCTCGGACGCAAGCTTGTCGAAGGGTGGGATGTCGTGCCTATTTTCGGCATACCCACTCCGCGCCGGGCGCAGATCGTCAAGCTTAACGGGCTCTCTGCCCATGCAGACCGTCAGGACCTCTTGGCCTATGTGCGCGCAATCAAGCCGAGTCCGAGTAAGATTTTTCTTGTCCATGGTGAAGAAAAGCAGGCCCTCTCATTGGCCGCTGCCATTCAGACGGAACATCCCAAGATCGAGGTCACTGTTCCTCATGTCGGATCGACTCATGAGGTCTAACGGCACTGTCCGCCTGACAATCCCGCTGCTGATCCTGGCTATCGGGATCTGCTCAGCCTCGCTCGTTTCTGCCCAAACCAGCGAGCCGGGAGAACCTCGATTGCGATCTCGGGCTCTTGGCATCGTCGTCGGCTCCTATACTCCTGGACCGTTCAACGCGATTACTGACGTGGCCGGCGTCACCGTGGGCCAGACCACTCTTATCTCTGGCGACGGGCCGCTCAAACCCGGGCTCGGCCCGGTACGAACCGGTGTGACGGTCGTCATCCCCCGCGCTGATGTGTGGCACAAGAAAGTGCCGGCCGGGTCGTTTGTTCTCAACGGTACTGGTGAGATGACCGGACTTGCCTGGATAAGCGAATCAGGCTTTCTCGAGTACCCGATCGCCCTCACAAATACGTTGAATGTGCCACGAGTGGCCAATGGGGTCATGAGCTGGATGATCGCGCGCTATCCGGAGATCGGCATTACCGACGATACCCTGACGCCAGTGGTTGCCGAATGCGACGATGGGCGGCTCAACGACATACAAGGGCGACATGTTTCGGAGGCGGATGTGGTGCGGGCGCTCGACAGCGCTTCCTCCGGGGTCGTGCAGGAAGGGACTGTCGGTGCAGGGACAGGGATGGTGTCCTACGGTTTCAAGGGCGGGATCGGTACTTCGTCACGGCGATTACCGGAGGCTGAGGGTGGCTACACGATCGGCGTGCTTGTCAATGCCAACCATGGGCGACGGCCTGAGCTCATCGTGGGCGGTATGCCGGTTGGCCGGCTCTATGAGGCTGTACCTCCCGTCGCGCAAGCCCTTTCACCCGGGCAAAGCGAAGGCTCGATCATCGTCATCATCGCCACCGATGCTCCCCTCGACAGCCGGCAGCTTACACGATTGGCGAAACGTGCCGCGTTGGGACTGGCGCGCACAGGTTCCACTGCGCGGCACGGGAGCGGAGACTTTATGCTGGCCTTCTCCACCGCAAACACGATTCCGCATTACCCGAAAGAGCCGACGTTTCAACAACTACACCTCGCCGACACACATATGAACCCGTTGATCACAGCGACGGTTGAAGCCACGGAAGAAGCCATCCTCAATGCCTTGGCGATGGCGACAACGATGGTGGGTCGGGACAGCCATCGCATCGAGGCCATTTCTCTCGCCAAACTCCGCGCCATTCTCGATCGCCAGGCCAAGTAACTGTGAAGACTCGGTACCCTGCAGGCTCGAAGATTCCCTCACTTGCATTTCCCTCTCCTGCCTCGTTATCCTCTCGCGACTCTCTTGCATTTGGAGGATTAGCATGAACGAGTATCAACTCGGTGGTAGCGTGAGTCTCATCACCGCCCTGGGGAAAACCAAAGCGTTCGCCGAGTTTTTA
>JANOJM010000077.1:0-3414 GCA_031418735.1 Nitrospiraceae bacterium
CTGTTGCTCCGCCGCCCACCAGGCCGCGAGGCCTATCCGGGCGACGTGTTTTATCTGCACTCCCGGCTGTTGGAGCGTGCAGCGAAGCTCAGCGACAAGCTCGGCGGGGGAAGCCTCACCGCGCTGCCTATCATTGAAACACAAGCCGGAGACGTGTCCGCCTACATCCCAACCAACGTCATTTCGATTACCGATGGGCAAATCTATCTCGGCAGCGATCTGTTTTACTCCGGTATTCGTCCCGCGATTAACGTGGGCCTCTCGGTCTCACGCGTCGGAGGTTCGGCTCAGATCAAGACCATGAAGCAGGTCGCCGGTACCCTTCGGCTCGACCTCGCCCAATATCGAGAAATGGCTGCATTCTCACAGTTCGGCAGCGAGCTAGATAAAGCAACGCAGATGCAGCTCGCGCGCGGCGTGCGCATGGTGGAGTTGCTCAAGCAGGGGCAATACAAACCGATGCCGGTCGCCGATCAAGTGTTGTCGATTTACGCCGGCGTTAACGGATACCTGGACGATGTCCCCGTCGACAAAGTGCAACAGTTTGAAGCCGACCTACTGCACTATGTACAACAGCACCATCCAGAACTGAAGAAAGAAATTGCAAGCATTGGGAAGATCGATGACAAAGTCTCCGGCAGACTCAAAGAGATGTTCGCGACCTTTAAGCAAACAATGGGGTACGGGGCCAAATCATAATTCATCATTTTCAATTTTGAATTTTTAATTGGGGCGCTGAGGCCCCTAATGCTATGCCGAGCTTACAGAGTCTGCGCCGTAAAATTGCGGCGTTTAAGAATACCCAGAAGATCACCAAGGCCATGAAGATGGTGGCCGCGGCGAAACTCAAACGCTCGCAGGACCGCATCCTGGCGGCGCGCCCCTACGCCCTCAAAATGCGGAGCGTGGTCAGCAACCTGAGCCGGCGCGTCAATCGATCTTCACATCCCCTCCTGCAGAAGCGAGAAGGGAAGAAGGTCGAAGTGCTCGTCGTCACGAGCGATCGCGGGCTGTGCGGCGGGTTCAACGGCAATATCGCGAGAAAGAGTTCGGAGTTTGTGCGGCAGTGCGAAGCCCAGGGACTTCAAGTAAGTTTGAGCATCGTGGGACGCAAAGGCCGTGATTATTTTCGCCGCCGCACCTGGCCGATCAGGCAGGAATGGACCGGCATCTTCGACAAGCTCACGTTCGAACATGCCATCGATATCGGCGGTGACCTGACGGACCACTTCATCAAGGGGACATTCGACGAACTCCACATCGTCTATAACGAGTTCAAATCGGCTATTCAGCAGCGCGTGATCGTGGAGAAGCTCTTCCCTATCGATGCCGTAGCCGAGTTCGGGGCGGCGCAAGCGGACGGCACAACCGGCGGCAGCTACCTCTATGAACCGGGCGAAGCCGACCTCTTAAACGTATTCATTCCGAAACATTTCCAGACACAGACGTTTCGTGTCTTGCTGGAATCAGCCGCAGCGGAACATGGTGCAAGGATGGCGGCGATGGACGGTGCAACCAGGAACGCGGGACAACTGATTAAGAAAGTGACCTTGCATTACAACAAGACCCGCCAGACCGCCATTACTAAAGAATTGATGGACATCGTCGGCGGCGCAGAGGCGCTCAAATAACAATGTTGAATGGTGAATTATCAATGTTCAATGTGGAAGGGACAGTTGTTGGACGTCTTCCATTCACAATTCATCATTTAACATTCAACATTTTCAGTGAAGGTGAAAGATGAGCATAGGAAAAGTGATTCAAGTTATCGGACCGGTGGTGGACGCGGAGTTTCCTCCCGGACAACTGCCAAATATATACAACGCGCTCAAAGTGATTCAGGAAGAGAATAAGGCCGCCGGCACGCCGGCCGTCCGCATCACCCTCGAAGTCGCGCTGCACCTTGGTGAAAACCGCGTCCGCGGCATCGCCATGTCCACGACCGACGGTCTCACGCGCGGGATGGATGTGCATGATACCGGTGCACCGATTTCCGTGCCGGTTGGCCGTGAGACATTGGGGCGGCTGATCAACGTATTGGGCGAACCAGTCGACGAGATGGGTCCCATCAGTACGACAAAGACCTATCCCATTCACCGGCCTGCACCCAAGCTCGAAGATCAGGACACCAAGACCGAAGTACTCGAAACCGGCATCAAGGTCGTCGATCTCCTCGAGCCCTACAGCAAGGGCGGCAAAGTAGGCCTCTTCGGCGGCGCCGGAGTCGGCAAGACCGTCATCATCATGGAACTCATCAACAACATCGCCTTGCACCACGGTGGTTTCTCGGTGTTCGCTGGCGTCGGTGAACGGACTCGTGAGGGCAACGACCTCTGGCACGAAATGCAGGAGTCGAAAGTCATCGATCCCAAGGACTTTACCAAGTCAAAAGTCGCGCTGGTCTATGGCCAAATGAACGAGCCGCCTGGAGCCCGCTTACGCGTCGCGTTGACTGGACTGGCCGTCGCCGAATATTTCCGCGACGAAGAGAACCAGGACGTGTTGCTCTTTGTGGACAACATCTTCCGATTTACCCAGGCCGGTTCAGAAGTGTCCGCCTTGCTTGGCCGTATGCCGTCCGCGGTCGGCTATCAACCCACCCTCTCGACTGAGATGGGGCAGCTACAAGAGCGCATCACCTCCACCAAGCGTGGGTCGATCACCTCGGTGCAAGCCATCTACGTGCCGGCAGACGACCTGACCGACCCGGCCCCGGCCACGGCCTTCGCCCATTTGGACGCGACCACCGTGCTGTCGCGGCAATTGGCTGAGTTGGGTATCTATCCAGCCGTCGACCCGCTCGACTCCACCTCGCGTATTCTTGACCCGCAAGTCATCGGAGAAGATCATTATAAGGTCGCGCGAGGGGTCCAATCTGTTTTGCAGCGGTACAAAGACCTCCAAGACATTATCGCCATTCTCGGAATGGACGAATTATCGGAGGACGACAAGATGGCCGTGGCCAGGGCGCGGAAGATTCAGCGCTTCCTATCGCAGCCGTTCCACGTCGCCGAAGCCTTCACCGGCTCGCCCGGCAAGTATGTAAAGCTCAAAGACACGGTGCGAAGCTTCAAGGAAATCCTCGCCGGCAAGTACGACCACCTCCCGGAACAGGCGTTCTACATGGTCGGCCCGATCGAGGAAGTGATCGCCAAGGCCGAAAAGATGGGAGTGAAAGTTTAAAAGAGCGTAAGGGGTAAGGCGTGAGAGGTAAGGAGTTTCAAGATTGAATCCTTTGCCTGACGCCTCACGTTTCACGCCTCACGAGGAAATATGGCAGGAACGTTCTTATTAGAAGTGGTGACGCCGGAGAAGTTGCTCTTGAGCCAGCAGGTGGATCAAGTCATCGCCCCTGGCTCAGAGGGTGAGTTCGGCGTGTTGCCGGGACACTGTCATTTCCTTACTACGTTACGC
>JANOJM010000078.1:0-10336 GCA_031418735.1 Nitrospiraceae bacterium
GATATCGCCGATGAAGAGAACCTTCACTTGGCGTACTCCACATACCGGCTCTCACGAATCACGGTCACTCTAATCGTACCGGGATAGGTCAGCTCCTGCTCAATCTTCTTCGCCAAATCCCGAGACAGTTGGAACGACTCAGCATCGGTAATGTCTTCCTGTCGAACGATAACACGAATTTCTCGGCCTGCTTGAATGGCATAGGCCTTCTGCACCCCTTTGATCGTCGTAGCCAGCGACTCCAGCTTCTCCAGCCGTTTCACATAAGTCTCCAAGGCCTCCCGTCTGGCCCCAGGTCTGGCCGCAGACAACGCTTCAGCCGCAGCGACCAACACCGATTCTGGACAGATCGGCTCCACTTGCTCGTGGTGCCCTGCAATGGCATTCACAATTTTCTCGCTCTCGCCGTACTTCTTGGCGATCTCAGCGCCCAGCATGGCATGGGGGCCTTCTTCTTCGTGACTGACGGCTTTCCCGATGTCGTGCAGCAGCGCCCCCCTTCTCGCCAACTTCACATCGAGGCCAAGCTCCGAAGCCATGATCCCGCAAATGTATGCGGCTTCACGCGAATGATAGAGATTGTTTTGTCCGTAGCTGGTCCGGTACTTGAGCCGACCGAGAACCTTGATCAACTCCGGGTGAAAATCTGAAAGCCCCAGCTCAAAGATGATTTTCTCGGCCTCGTCATACATGAGTTTATCGATATCGACTTTGACTTTTTCGACGATCTCCTCAATCCGCGTCGGATGAATACGCCCGTCATGCATCAACCGTTCGAGCGAGACCTTGGCGATCTCTCGACGCAGCGGGTCGAAACCCGACACGATGACGGCTTCAGGCGTCTCGTCGATAATCAAATCGATCCCGGTTGCGGCTTCGATCGCACGGATGTTGCGCCCTTCCCGCCCGATGATCCGCCCCTTCATCGCGTCGTTCGGAATCGGCACGACAGAAATTGTAGATTCTGAAACGTAATCGCGCACCACCCGTTGAATCGAGTTGGTAATAATCTCGCGTGCTTCCCGCTCCGCATTCTCCCGCGCCTCTTCTAACGTTCGCTTGGAATACCCAGCGGCCTCAAGCCGCGCCTGGCTTTCCATCTCTTGAACAAGCTGCTTCTTCGCCTCTTCAGCCGTAATCCCCGCGATACGCTCTAATGCCTCACGGTGCTCCTTCTCCACTCGAGAACAGGCCACTTCTTTAGCCAACAGCTTCTCTTCTCGCTTTGTGATGTCTTGATCTCGTTTCTGCGCCTCGCTATCCCGCTTGTCTATCACACTGATTCGTTTTTCGATGGTCTCATCCCGCTGAAGCAAACGCTTTTCGGCAGTCGCGAACTCAACCATTTTGACCTTCTGGTCCTTCTCAAGTTCCTCTTTTGATCGCAACAGGAGGTCTTTCGCTTCCAGCTTTGCTTCTTTAACGATGTTCTCCGACTCCCGCTGAGCATTCTGTATAGCCTGGCGAGCTTGCTCCTCTTCCTGAGCCTTTTTCGTGGCTCCCGATGAGCGGCGAATCAGCTCAAAGAGACCGATTCCGAGCAGTCCTCCTACGAGTCCTGTCAACAGATAGGCAATTATTGAGGTTGACATTGGGACTTCCCCTTTACAATCTGGAGGCGAGAAGAATCATGCTTCTCAGCCTCGCTCGATACAAGGTTATTCAACGGTCGTAAATGAGAAGGGAGCGCAGTGGAGGATACGGGATAGAAGAGAACGGCCAGAACCGCGGGCTACAGACTTAGTCCGAGAATGGACTCCACGGGGATGGATGCTTTGCTGGATCGAGATAACGAGTACGTCCCCTGTAGGACAGATTCCACGATGCCCATCTACGTCGGGCTCCCATCTGCATGAGAGGATTCAACGTACGAACCGGAATCAGCCGTTGGCCGCTTCCGGAAACCGTACTCCCTGACGGCAGCATGAACTCCATGACCTGGCCCAACATCTCCAAGAGATTATACATGAGGTGGACGAACCCTTGAGCGCATTCTAAGTACCGTAATTTCGCCAGCATCAAAAACTCACATCCATTCCGCAGTGACTGAGGGTATCCTCAGATTCTTGAACCGGTTCGATCGTGACCTATTCGTATCCCAATGGTAGAATCCACTACGTCCCGACACACATATGGCTACGATAACAAAGGGGACCACCCTTTGCAAGTTGAATCTAGCGAAAGAGCGAAACCGGAACCTGCTCCTCGATCGATTCCATGAGCGACTTCATCCGCCGCTCGACATCCGCCTCACCTTGAGCACGCTTCCGTTCCAGTTCAAACAACTGGTGAGCCAAATTGAGGGCGGTCAGCACGGCGAGTTTGGAGGGGGTTGTCGTATTCATCCCTTCCGCGAGATGGCGCATCTGGCCATCTACAAAACTCGCGAGGCGCCGAACATCAGCTTCGTCCGCTTCACCGCGAATCGCATATCGTTGGCCATAGATTTCTACGTCAATAGTCTTAGTCAAGGGCCACCTCCTTACGTTCTTCAAGACACTCCAACAGCTCAATGTCGCCGAGAACCTTTTCTATTCGAGACTTGATATCGACACGCTCTTGCTCCCACCGTCGATTTGAATCATCTTTCTCCGCAAGTCGCCGTCGAACAGCCTTTAATTCTTCTTCAACCACTGCATTCTTTTTCTTCAACTCTTGAACAAGCTTAACCAAATCTCTAATACGATTTTCAAACGCATCCAATCGATCGAGTGCCATTCCCCCACTCTCTTCCTTAAGAAACCCCTACAGGTTGTGGCGCACTATAGAAACTTGTCTAGATCTTGTCAAGAAATGGCCGTCAGGAAGCCTTGTCAAGCCGTATGTATTCCCGGTAGCTTCGCAAGACGCGCTTCACATACTGCCGCGTCTCCTGATACGGAATCAATTCGATGAATTCATCCTGGCTTCGCCCAGGGTGCTGCGCCATCCAACTTGTTACAATCAGCGGCCCTGCATTGTATGAGGCAATGGTCAGCGCAACATTCCCGGAAAATTGTTCGAGTAGCTGTTCGACATAGCGCACGCCGATCTGAATATTGGTCTCTTGATCGAAGAGGTCATCCCGTCCAACCGCGGGAAGGCCCAGCCGCTGCGCCACATTATTCGCAGTCCCCGGCATCACCTGCATCAGGCCAATCGCACCGACTCGCGACACAGCTTGCCGATCGTACTGACTCTCCTCTCGAATGATTGCCGCGACCAGGTAGGGGTCGACCGCGCTCGCTCCCTGGCCCTTGATCATGGGAAGGAGACCGGTCGGATAGGCCGCCTTCCACAACGACGGGTCAACCATACCACCGGTTCGCTCCAATTTATCTCGGAACCTGGCCCTCGCAAGTCGAAGCGCATGGTGGTAGGCACCCACCTCGCTCAACATCGTTGCAAGCGCCATGAGGGCGTCGGGGTCTCGATTATAGCGATCGGTCAACCCCGCCAACTCACGAGTAGCGTCCAAGTCCAGCCCTAGCGTCTTGAGCTCAATGGCCCGGCGGTATGCCGACTGCTGCCCGATTTCATCCCTGACAGACACAGAACGTGCGGCCTCACCCTTTGCAGACGCGCCACCGTCTGCCGGGACGGTCGCCGAAATCGGTTCTGCTGCGAGGAGCTCCGACAACGGGATATTGATTCGTTCACGAGCCAGTTGGCAATAATAGGTATAGACGTATCGTTGACAGAGTTGCAGATACACATCGTGCGCGTGTGGCTGCTGGCTCAACTCAGCCGCGCGCCCCATCCAATAGAGCGCCTGAGGTCCAAAATCGCTGTCGTACTGATCGGCAAGTTGACGGAGCTCATCACCCGCTTCACGATACCGCGCCGTACGGTAATAGACCCAGCCCGCGCGCCACCGTGCCTCGGCTCGCTGAGACGCCGGTTCTCCGACCTTTGTCACTTGCCGGTACCGTATAATCGCCTCGTCAAAGCGGCTCTGATCTTCCAGCCACATCCCGGCGAACAAGATGATCTGGCCCTTTTGTTCCACAGAGAGCGAAGATGTCTGAATCGTGCGAGCAAAATCTAACAACTTGTCGCCCTGTCCTTGTCGAAGATACGTGCGGGCAAGCCAGACCGACCCTTCGTGAGACTCCGGTCCCCCGTCTTTCACCAGGGAATGGAATGTCTCTCGGGCCTGGTCATACTGTTTCAGCCGTACCTGCGCGATGCCGAGCTTCAGCTTTGCCTCAGCGCGACGGGGCGACTGTGGATCAGCCACGAGAAACTTGCGAAGCTCCTCGATCGCCTCGGCATGGAAGGATTGGCCAAGATATACCTGAGCCCTTGCAAGGCGCTCGCTAGGCTGAACTGCCCAAGGCGCACCACCAAGATTCGAGGCCAACAGCGCTTCCGCTTCTTTCGCTTCCGCACTGTATGCAAACCGAATCCAGAGCTGCTTCAGGGTCTCACGACCTTCCAGTACATTGTTGCCTCGTAGTTGGCAGGTGCCTCGTCGAAGAAACGCCTGGGGAGCCCCCGGTTCCTTATCATTTAGTTCCACGGCTTTTGCAAACCACGCCGTCGCTTCCGGACAACTTGACGCTTGATACCACGCTTCCCCTGCTCGATACGCAGCCTTCGTTACCAAATAGGAATCAGGCACGGTCTGCGGAATGCTTTCAAACATCTCCGCCGCTTGTTTGGCCTCACCAAGGCTCAACAACGCTTCCCCCATCCACAATCGGATATAGTCACCCAAGACCGGAAAGTCTCGCTGTGCTGTGCGAAGAAATTGAGTCGCCAGGGCAGGATTTCGCTCAACGAGCAACATTCCTGACAACATACCGGCGCGTTTGGCCCAGACGGTGGCTGGGAATCGGTCCATCAGCCGTTGCAGCCGACTCAACTTGAGTAATAGGACTTGCTCTTTATTATTCAGAGCCTTGGCGAAGCGCTCCTTAGGCAGCACAGCCGCCTGAAAGCAATCTTCCACCCTCTCGCAAATGTCACCATCACCCAGCAGTAACGGAGAAGTAGGGCTGGCGAATGCCTGGGTGGGAAACAGCGCAAACCCGCAGAAAGCAATCACGGTGGCAAAGAGCAGGGTTCGAATGGCTCGCTGATGTCGATAGTCTCGCACCCGTCATCTCCCTCTTGATCTGTAACATATATAACAGTGCACCGCCCCTGTTGCCAGCAAACCCTCATCCTATGCCTTGTTCCATTTTTTAAGGCTATGGTAGGCTACCCCATGGGTTACGAACGAGACACCCTCCCCTCGCACACAGCTCCCACGAATCTTCTGGCCCTTGATGAAGAAGGGATGGGCCGGCTCGTCCAGCAATTCGGATGGCCCCGCTACAGAACCGGTCAGATTTTGCGGTGGCTCTATCAACATCGAGCCAACAGCATCAACCAGATGACGGACCTCGGCCAAGCGGAGCGAACGGCACTGGCCTCACAAGCCATAATTTCGCGCTCCACAGGCTGTACAGTCTTTTGTTCAATCGATCACACGAGAAAACTCGTACTCACACTCAACGATGGGCTCACCGTCGAAACGGTGCTGATTCCCGACGAAAACCGCTTAACCCTCTGTGTATCAACACAGGTCGGCTGTACCCTGGATTGCGGATTCTGCCTGACCGGTACGATGGGATTGAAACGCAATTTGAAACCACATGAAATCATGGAGCAAGTGCTGACTGCTCAAGATCGCCTCGACCCCAGCGAACGAATCACCAACCTCGTCTTTATGGGAATGGGGGAGCCCTTGGCCAACATGGAAGCCTTGTCAGAAGCCATTCGTCGGCTCACCAACAAACGGTGGGGACTCGGATGGTCACCGCGACGTATCACGGTCTCGACCGCCGGTCTGGCGGCGCGATTGAAAGATATCGCGCCACTCGGCGTCAACCTGGCTATTTCGTTGAATGCCACGACGGACGACCAACGCGCCAGCCTGATGCCGGCGGTCAATGGTATCGCCTCGCTCAAAACCTTGCTCGCTGCCTGCCGACGTTACCCCTTGCCGCCGACCCGACGACTCACCTTCGAGTACGTCCTGCTGGCCGGGGTGAACGATCACGCCGATGATGCTCGCCGGCTCATCAAGCTCGTCCGTGGTATCGCGTGCAAAATCAATTTGATTCCGTTCAATGAATTCCCTGGGAATCCTTTTCGCCGTCCATCGGAAGTCGACATTTCAGCCTTTCAAACCATCGTGCGACAGGCGGGCATCGACGTATTCGTCCGTAAGAGCCGGGGGCGCGATGTCCTCGGCGCTTGCGGCCAGTTAGGCAATCTCTCACCCCAATACGCAGAACATGCCTTGACACAAATTGAACCCCGTTGCTAGCATGCTGTGTGCGCACCATCCAAACATGATCTGGCTCAATTCTCGACACGTCATGCACATATCCTGGTTGATTGCCGCGACCTGTCTCGTCTTCGCCTTCACATCGCCCGCTGTCGCAACCGAACCTCGTGAGTTCATCCTCTCCAATGGGATGAAAGTTCTGTTAGTTGAAGTCCCCAAAGCTCCGGTTGCCACTGTCCAGGTCTGGTACAAAGTCGGTTCACGCAACGAAGTCATGGGCCGTGCGGGCCTATCCCACATGCTTGAACATATGATGTTCAAGGGTACCGCGAAATATCCCAAGGGCACCTTTTCCCGTCTCATTCGAAAGAATGGTGGAATGGACAACGCCTTCACGAGTCAGGACTTCACCGCCTACTTCGAGAATCTCGCAGCCGACCGCGTCGAGTTGGCTTTGGAGCTTGAAGCCGATCGCATGCAAGGGCTGCTGCTCGACATGAAAGAGTTGGCGACGGAACGAGAAGTCGTGAAAGAAGAACGACGCCTTCGCGCAGAGGACGATCCGCAAGGTGCGCTCGTCGAGGCGTTATTCGCCCAGGCCTATCTCAGTCATCCGTACCATTGGCCGGTGATCGGCTGGTTCGGCGATCTGGATGCGATGACCCTGGATGACTTGCAACGGCATTACGACACCTATTACTCACCCAACAATGCAACCCTCGTCGTGGTGGGCGACATCAAAGCCGACAGCCTGCTTCCCACGATCAAGCAGCTTTTCGAGCCGATTCCACGAGGGCCTGAACCCAAACTGATTGCCACCATGGAATCGGAACAAAAAGGTGAGCGCCGCTTCCTCCTCAAGCGGGATGCACAAGTCCCTTTCGTCATGATGGGCTATCGCGTGCCGAATTTTACGAGCGAAGACTCCTACGCTCTCGACATTCTGGACTCGATTCTTTCACATGGGAAAAGTTCTCGCCTGTACCAGAACCTCGTATATGAGCAGAAATCGTCGCTCGCAGTCGGAGCAGAATACAACTTACTGCAGACCGATCCTGGCCTGTTCTACTTCTATGCCCTTGTAAGCCCGGGCCAAAAACCAGAGGTAGTTGAAGAAGCCCTTCATCGAGAGATCAAACGCCTACAGGCCGATCCGCCGACAGAGCAAGAACTCCAACGGGCGAAAAACCAAGTTGAAGCTACCCATATCTTCGAGCAGGACTCCAACTTCCGCCATGCCATGTTACTCGGACAGGCTGAATCCGTCGGCGCAGGGTGGCGGAAAATCGACCAGTTTGTCGAACGGATCCGGGCAGTAACGGCCAAAGATATCCAATATGTCGCCCGCCACTATTTGACGGAAGACAATCGGACCGTCGGCACATTGATTCCCGTGCCTCCCAAACAACCAGAAACACCCTCCACCGCGGCACAACCGGGAAAACCCTAATCATGTCAACGGCGAGACGATTGCCTATCGCGCCTCGACGACTGGCTCTCCAGATCCTCGTGATGGGACTCTGCGCCTTCTTCTTGGCAAGCAGTCCCAGTGCGGCAACAGAAATCGCGCCGACGAAACTTGTGACGGCAAACGGCATCACGGTGCTCGTCCTTGAGCAACATTTCCTCCCTATCGTAGAAATCCACGCGCTGATCAAGGCTGGTTCTGCGCAGGATCCTTCCGACAAGGCAGGCCTCGCGAACCTCGTCGCCAGCCTTCTGGACGAAGGAACGACTACGCGCACGTCAAAACAGCAGGCGGAGCAAATTGATTTCGTCGGTGGAACCCTGGAAGCCAAAGCCTCAGAGGATTTCACCACCGCCTCCGCCCGCGTACTCAAAAAAGACATCGACCTCGGATTTACTCTGCTCGCAGACATGCTCCAACGCCCTGCGTTTCATAAGCAGGAATTTGAACGGATTCGCACCCAACTTCTGGGTGAGATGGCGAGCGACAACGACGACCCGGGCCATATCGCCATGAAGGCCTTCAATCAGCTCATCTTCCACGGACACCCCTACCGCTGGCCCGTCAATGGAACGGAAGAAACGCTTGCCAAGATCACTCTGGCCGATGTGCAAGCTTTCTATGGGCGGGAATATTCCCCTTCCCAAATCATCCTAACCATCGTCGGCGACGTGACGATTGAACAGGCCACCACACTGGTACAGACCCATTTTGAAACTTGGAAACAAGGAACGGCGACAGCACGGAACACGAAAAAACCCGCGCCTGTCGATCGGAGAATGGTCCAACTCATCGAAAAAGATCTCACCCAATCCACGATTGTGCTTGGTCATGGAGGTCTTCCGCGTGCGCACCAGGATTTCTATTCGGTCACGGTGATGAATTACATCCTGGGGGCCGGCGGGTTTTCCTCCCGCTTGATGGATTCGATTCGGGACAAGCAGGGATTGGCCTATGGGATCATGAGCCACTTCGACGCTCGGCTGATGCCCGGTTCTTTCTGGGTCAACCTCCAAACCAAGACGGAAACGACGAATCAAGCCATCACCGGTGTCCTGACGGAAATCAAGTCCATTCGGGACTCACCCGTATCCGACCAGGAATTGGCTGAGGCCAAATCATTCTTGGTTGGCAGCTTTCCCTTACGGTTTGATTCCACTGCGAAACTCGCGCAGGTGCTCGCCCAAGTGGAGTTCTACGGTCTGGGCTTTGAATACTTTACGCAATACCCGAAATGGATAGAGCGGGTCACGAAAGAAGACGTGCAGCGTGTCGCCAAACAGTATCTAGACCCAAAACGGTACGCCTTAGTGGTAGTGGGTAATATCGCCAAAGCCAAGGTCAAACGCTAGGCGACAATGTAGGAACTCAACATGATGATCGAATCCCTCAACGGTAAGCTTGCGACACTCCGCCAGGCGATCTTGGATATGCAGTCTGTCCTGGTCGCCTACTCCGGCGGGATCGACAGCACCGTCGTCTTGAAAATTGCCCAGGAGCAACTCGGTACACAGGCGCTGGCCGTCACCGCTGTCTCCCCGACGTTTCCTACGATCGAACTCGACAGTGCGAAGCAGGTGGCCTTGGAGATCGGCGCGCGGCATGAACTGGTCCATACCGATCAACTCGATATCCCGGCCTTTGTGCAGAACGATGCAGCCCGCTGCTTCCATTGCAAGACCGACCTCTATCAATTGCTGGACGGACTACGAGAGCCGCGAGCCTGCCAGTGGGTTGTAGATGGGACGAATCTCGACGATCTCGGGGACGATCGGCCAGGAATCAAAGCCGCACGCGAGTGGAGAGTGCGAAGCCCGCTGGTCGAAGCCTCCCTCTCCAAATCCGACGTGCGGGCACTCGCCCAGGCGTTAGGACTCTCGAATTGGGATAAGCCGGCAGCCGCCTGCCTCTCTTCAAGAATTCCGCGCGGCACGCCGATCACGATCGAGAGTCTCCGTCGCGTGGAGCAGGCTGAAGAGATTCTACAGGCTGAGGGATTTCGTCATGTACGTGTGCGGGAGCACGGAGAGGTGGCCCGAATCGAGGTTGGAGCAGAGGATTTTTCTCGGCTGAATCAGCCGGACCTGCGCGCGCATATCAGTGCCCGGCTCCGCAAGGCCGGGTTTCGCTTCGTCTGTGTAGATTTGGAAGGATACAGATCAGGCGGGGTCAGCCTGGGCTGACCCCGCCCGGTCCAAGAGTTACCGTTGATAGGACTTTGACAGAGCCTCAAGCGCCTCGTCTGCGAATTTCCGGTGATCCGCTTCATTCAGACTTCGCTGTACAACTTTCTCGGCAACCATCAGAGCCAACTCGGTGGTTTGAGCACGAATATCCTGAATCGCCTTGCGACGCTCATGATCGATTTCACGCGTCGCATCGCCTTTGATCCGCTCGGCCTCGGTCGTCATCCGCTGCTCATTTTCCTCCATGAGCCGCTGCGCCCGTTCCTTTGCGGCAGCCAGAATTCCGTCCGCCTCTTTCGCAGCCATATTTAGCTTGGCTTCGTACTCCTTGAGCTTCCGTTCGGCCTCAGACCGGTGATGCTCAGCTTGATCGAGGCTGTCCTTGATTTTCTTTTCCCGTTCTTCCAGCATGCCCAAGATGCC
>JANOJM010000079.1:0-2207 GCA_031418735.1 Nitrospiraceae bacterium
CATGACGACAAAACGGATCGAGGACGTGCTGTGGGCCTATCGCGATCGTATGATCGATTTGAAGAAAGACGTGCGATTCCGATACATCCTGATTTTCAAGAACCACGGAGCGTCAGCCGGCGCGACGTTGGAGCACAGCCATTCACAACTCATTGCCCTGCCGATCATCCCCACCAGCGTCCAGGAGGAGATCGATGGCTGTCGGGCTCATTATGTTCAAAAAGAACGCTGCATCTATTGCGATATTATCCGGCAGGATCTCGCTGAGGGCGATCGCATCGTGGCGGAAAATCCCGAATTCCTCTGTGTCACTCCCTTCGCCCCGCGCTTTCCCTTTGAGATGTGGATTCTCCCTAAACGCCATGCCGGTTATTTTGAAGAGAGCCAGAAGACACAGTTCGAGTTCCTCGCGCCGATTCTCTCAGAGGCGCTCCGACGGATGGACAAGGTTCTCGCGAAGCCGTCCTATAACTTTATCCTCCATAGCTCCCCCCTCCATGAAAAGACCGGGGATTTCTACCACTGGCACATCGAAATCATTCCAAAGCTGACCCACGTCGCAGGGTTCGAATGGGGCACAGGGTTCTACATCAATCCGGTGGCGCCGGAAGAGTCGGCGAAGTTTCTGAGGGAGGCATCGCTATAAGTGCCTGTTCGCTTTCGCATCGAGGATCCGGCGCTCGCTGGTTCTCTACGGCACATTGAACAGCTCATTCGCCGTGCCGGCGGCCGGATGTGGCTGGTCGGCGGCTGTATTCGCGACCTCGTACTTGGCCGGCAACCGCACGAATTGGACATCGAAATTTCCGGGCTGCCGCCTGGCCGGCTCCATACGCTGCTCACAGAACATTTCTCCGTACAGTTCGTCGGCAAGACCTTTGGCGTCTTCAAGTTGCAGGGCCTGCCCATCGATATTTCCATTCCCTCTCGCATGCTCACCGACAACGAGCCCGCCACAGGACAGCTGAGACAATCTGATCCGGACATGGACATCGACGAGGCGCTGGCGCGGCGCGATTTCACCGTGAATGCGATGGCCTGGGATCCGGACACGCTGGAGTTCCACGACCCCTTCAACGGCCGGGCCGATCTCGATGCGCACATACTCCGCCACATATCGGATCGTTTCACCGAAGACCCGCTTCGCGTCTTGCGCGGCATGCAATTGGCTGCACGGTTTGGGTTGACCGCCGCGCCCGAGACAGTTGCTCTCTGTAAGACCCTGACCCAAGACGGGCAACCGAGCGAGCGGCTATGGGAAGAATGGAAAAAACTCCTACTCCAAGGAGTTAAACCATCCTTGGGTCTCCAGTTCTTGAGCGACTGCGGCTGGCTCCGCTTCTACCCGGAACTCGCAGCGCTGCAGGGCTGCGCGCAAGACCCAATCTGGCACCCGGAAGGTGATGTCTGGATCCACACGCTCCATTGTCTAGACTGGTTCGCCTTGGAATGCACCGGCAACCAACATGATGACCTGATTACAGGCCTCGGCATCCTCTGTCATGATTTCGGCAAACCTGCGACCACGATAACCAGCTGTGGCCGCATCACCTCGCGCGGCCACGAACCGGAAGTAGAGGCCCCGACGAGACGCATCCTTGAACGGCTGACAAACCAAGAAGATATCATCAACGAGGTCATTCCTCTTGTGCTCTGCCACCTCCGCCCCCGGGCACTGCATGACGCGAACGCCTCAGACAGCGCGGTTCGACGGCTGGCTAAACAGGTCAAACGAATCGACCGGCTGGTGCGGGTCGCGCGGGCCGATCACGCAGGCCGCCCGCCAAAACCCTTTGACGGATTTCCTGCAGGCGCCTGGCTGCTGGAGCAGGCGCGCAGACTGGAAGTTGAAGACGAAGCCCCCACCCCACTCGTCACTGGCCGCCATCTGCTGGAACTGGGCATGCTTCCAGGACCGCGCCTGGGAGAAATCCTTGACGACTGCTACGAAGCACAGCTCGATGGACTTTTCACAACCCTCGACGAGGGTTTGGGCTTCGCAAGAACCAAGCTCCCCTCTATGCGTTAACGAACGCGAATTCTTTTCTCTCATGTTCTCTTTCTTCATTTCTCAGTTCTCATTTTACGTTCCCCTAACCCGCATTATTCACGAAGGCTTCTACTGCAACCGTCGATACGCCGCTACGACAAGCCTGACGGCGGGCGGGCTCGCCGCTCGGACCCTCAACGTACTGCACGAGTACGCA
>JANOJM010000080.1:0-6321 GCA_031418735.1 Nitrospiraceae bacterium
ACCGGCTTGTCTGTGCATACGCTGTACACGATGGTCTCTCAACGGCGTATTCCCTTTGTGAAGATGGGACGACTCACGAAGTTCGACCGGGAGGAACTCGACAAGTGGATTGCCAGTCATTCAGTGAAAGTGCGCCGATCACTTGCCACCGTTGCCCCCTTGACGACTGATAGCTAAAAGACTACCATATTCCCCATGCAGACACGGTTACGAGAATGGCGAGAGAAGCGGGGCTTGAGCCTACGGAAGTTAGGCGGGCTCTCCGGGGTGCATTATATTTCTCTCGTGAAGTTAGAGGCGGGGAGGCTGGACCCGCAACTCTCGACTCTCTTGAAGCTGTGTCAGGCGTTACGGGTGAGTCTCTCTCAATTGGTGGGAGAGACAAACAAGAAGGGAGGGGCATAGCATGGGGCTGACACGGCGAAAGGATAGTTTCTATGTCGAGTTCCGCGTGCTCGATGATGGGAAACATCTTCGGGTTGCGCCACCAGGGGCGGGGAAGCTGAAACGCTGGCGGGTGGGGTCCTGTAACCAGCGCAGCGCGAGGGATCAAGAGGCGGTGATTAAGACGAAGCTCTTGGCCGGACAGATGTTGAGCCCCTCGGCTGCACGGGCAGAGGCGGTGACGTTTCGAGACTGGGCCGAGACTTATCTGAGCCTTGAGGAAGTCCGCAAGCTGACCACCTATGCAGATCGAAAGTTGAAGGTGGGGCATTTGGTGGACTTCTTCGGGGATCGTCTCTTGCTGTCGATTACCCCTGAGGACGTGGCAGCGTTTCGGGCGCAGCGGGTCTGTTATCCGTTGACGGCGTGCGTTGGGTGTCACAAGGTGTTTGGAAAAGCGGTGTGTCCAGGGTGCGGATGGAAGCGCCCTGATAGCCCGGTCCCGGCGTCCATCCAGACTGTGAACCATGATCATACCGCCCTCACGCACATGTTTAATGTCGCCAAGAGTCTCCGGTTTAAGTTGGTGCTGGATAACCCGGCGAGCCACATCTTGAAGCCGGACCCCAAGAACGAGCGAGACCGGATCGCCAGTCCTGAGGAATGGGCGAAGCTCACGGCCACGGCTGCGCCTCATCTCCTGAGGTTCTTGACCATTGCCTATGGGGTTGGGCCACGCAAGGGGGAATTGCTCAAGCTGGAATGGCCGGACGTGGACATGCGACGCCGGGAGTTTACGTTGCGCAAGACCAAGAACGGCGAGACGCGAGTGATCCCCATGACTCCGGATGTGTTCGACACCTTTGCGGAGTTGCATACGGAACGACGCCTAGACACTCCACGAGTGTTCCTGTATAACGGGAAGCCGTGGAAGAACCCCCGAACGGCGTTTGCCGCGGCCTGTCGTAGGGCAGGGGTGACGGGGCTTAGGTTGCATGATCTCCGGCATTGTGCGGCGACCAACTTGAGGCGGGCAGGGGTGGACACAACCACGGCAATGAAGATCATCGGACACAAGAGCGAACAGATGCACCGGCGGTATAATTCGATCAAGTCGGAAGACCTTCACGAGGCCGCTGCGAAGCTTCAGAGGTACAGGGCTAACACCCTAATAACACATGCCTCTGATCTGGCCTCTGGGAAAAACGTAAGTCATTGTAATTCTGGAGTCGGGGCGTAGCGCAGCCCGGTAGCGCGCCTGCTTTGGGAGCAGGATGTCGGAGGTTCAAATCCTCTCGCCCCGACCACAAAGCCTGTGAGGCGTGATGGGTAAGGGGTGAAAAGTGAACGTATGATGAAGTGAGCATGTGTCGAATCGGTTCCTCACTCCCTCGCCGTACCCCTCACGCCTCACCCCTAACGTGTTATCTGTTCAAGAGGGCGCCCGTAGCTCAGTTGGATAGAGCAACGGCCTTCTAAGCCGTAGGTCGCTGGTTCGATTCCAGCCGGGCGCACCATAGAGCTTTATATCCATGCGCTGGTTGCTTCGCCCTTCCCGTCTTGCAATCCTTGCCATGGGCTTGGTGCTGCTCTACGCGCTCGTTGGGTTTTTTCTCGTTCCCTACCTGATTAAGGCCTACGCAATTCCTGCTGTTGCCGAGATGCTCAAGCGTCCGGTATTAGTCAAAGAGGTGGAGCTGAACCCCTTCACGCTTTCACTTCGCTTGACGGGCTTGGAAATTCGAGAGAAAGATCAGTCTGCCCTGCTCGGGTTCGAAGAGTTCTTTATCAATATTCAGGCAAGCTCCCTTATTCGTCGGGCCTACGTTTTCGATACGATTAGGCTCACGGTGCCTTATGTGTCCGCACGAGTATTCAAAGACGGGCGCATGAATCTGGCTGAGATCATGCCGCCGGATGATGGTTCACTACAGGCTGCGCCGCCGCAGACTGAGAAGACCCCAGCCGAGGTGCCCGCTGTCGAGATCGGTGAGTTCGAGATCGTGCAAGGAGTCGTCGAATTTCGCGATGAATCGAAGCACAAGCCCTATGCGCTCGATATCGTCCCGATCCATATTGTACTCAAGAACTTCCATACCAAACCAGGCGGCGACAATTCATATTCCTTCACGGCCGAATTGGGCAAGGACGAAACTCTGTCCTGGGCCGGCACTGTCTCGCTCGAACCGATTCAATCCTCCGGGAAGTTTTCCCTCTCCGGCGTGAAGCTGCCAGGCCTGTGGCAATACCTTCATGATCGATTCCGTTTCGACGTCACCGATGGCACAGTTGCCGCCGATGCCAAGTACGAACTCGATGCGAGTGCGACTCCCATCAAGTTTCAAATTTCACAGGCAAACGTCAAGATTGAAAAGCTAGCAGTTAAGGAAGATGGGAGCCTCGACCCGGTGATCACGATTCCGGCATTGAATGTTGGGGGTATCGACGTGGATCTCGCGACGCACGAGGTCACGGTTGGGAACATCGCAGTGGAGCGAGCGTCGTTCACTGCCTGGTTGAATCCTGACGGCATCGTCAACTATCAGCAGATGTTCTCTCCAATGGATTCCGCCCAGCCTCCGTCTGCTGCTGACAGTTCTTCTCCGAAACCCAAAGACGAAAAACCCTGGGCCGTCTGGCTCAAAGAGATCACACTGCGGGACCATTCGATCGATTTCGAAGATCGTACCTTGCCGACTCCAGCCCAGATCCAGGTGCGCGCCTTGACCGTCAAGACTCACGATGTGCGGATTCCGATTACAAAGGCGCTGCCGCTTGAGGTGGGGATGCAGTTGAACGGAACTGGAACGATTCGTGTGAATGGCTCGGTGCTGCCCAACCCGTTTCAAGCCGATGTCACCCTGGCGCTGAAGGACATCGAGATTAGGCCGTTTCAGCCGTACTTCGAGAAGTTTGCGCGCATCGATGTGCAGTCCGGGGCCGTCAATCTGGATGGGACGATGCACCTTGCCACCGAACATCCAAACGGTCCACTCCTGTTGTATGAGGGCAACGCCGGCGTCGAGGCATTGAGCGTGGCTGACCGTGATCAGGGTGAGGAGGTGGCTTCGCTGCAAGCATTGTCCCTCAACGGAGTGCGTGTGACCGTCGATCCAATTACTGCCTCGATTAAAGAGGTGGGCATTCAGCAACCAATGGTACATCTCGTGGTGCAGCCGGACGGCGGATTGAATCTCGGCAAGCTTGCCGCTGCGTCGCCGTCACCGGCCACAGCGGATGAGAAGCCTGCGGAGCCTCAGAAGGCCAAGAGTCCACCCGTTCCGGTAACGATCGGTGTGGTGAAACTCACGAAAGCGGCTGCGACGTTTCGGGATGAATCGGTGCGGCCTCCTGTCCAGACTGGGCTGTCCGATCTGAGCGGTACGATCAAGGGACTGTCGTCGAAGCAGCTGGCTAGGGCGGACGTTGACCTCACCGGTCGGGTGGGTAAGGTGGCACCGCTCAAGATTGCAGGGACCATCAATCCCTTAAGCGAGGATGCATTTACGGACCTTGCCGTTACCCTTGGGGGTATGGATTTGACGGCGGAAAGCCCCTATAGCGGCAAGTATGTGGGCTATGGATTGTCGAAGGGAAAGCTCTCGCTCGATTTGCGGTACAAGATCTCCAAAAAACAACTTGAAGCGGAAAATAAAGTGTTGATCGATCAACTGACGTTCGGGGAGAAGGTCGAGAGTCCGGACGCGACGTCGTTGCCCGTGAAGTTGGCTGTGGCGCTCTTGAAGGACCGCAAGGGACGCATCGACATCGATTTGCCTATTCGCGGCGACCTGAAGGATCCCGACTTCAAGTACGGCAAGGCGGTCCTCTCGGTATTGCTTAATTTACTCACAAAGATTGTGGCGTCTCCGTTTACGCTGATGGGAAAACTGATTCCGGGCGGCGGCGACGAAGAGGAGTTACAGTTCATCGAGTTCCCTACTGGCAGCGCGACGGTGCCTGGTGAGGAGTTGAAGAAGTTCGAAGCCTTGGCGAAGGGGCTTGAGGAACGGCCTGGTTTGCGTCTGGAGATTACCGGCACCGCCGATCCTGTTCGTGATGGAAAGATGCTGAGTCTTCAGAAGCTCAAAGCACAACTGCTCGCCAGATGGCAGCAGGGGAAGAATGTATCGAAAGAGGTTGACCTGCCGATTGTTGAGGAGGAACGCGCGATCAAAGAGCTTTTTGATCAACAGCGCAGTCAGCAACCGGTGGCGACGCCGGCGGAGGGCAATCCAAAACCGCCTACAATTGAGGAAATGCGCCAACAGCTCGCTGCCGCCATACCGGTTCCCGATTCGGATCTCCGCCTCCTGGCACAGCAACGGGCGGAACAGATGCGTGGACAATTAGCCGGGGATGGCAAGCTTGCCAACGAGCGTGTGTTCGTGACCGAAGTCGATTTGACCGCCTCAGATCACGAAAAGGTGAGAAGTCGATTGAGCATTACGGCTGGCCAATAATCCGGGGTTTCCCCTTGCACTTCGGTTAGGAAGAACAGTATCGTAGTCCGATAGCGAGTCGATTCATTGGCTTGAATATGGGAGGCTACCATGGCAATACGACTGGGAGATGAGGCGCCGAACTTTACGGCAGAGACGACTGAAGGGACCGTCAACTTTCACGAGTGGTTGGGCGGCGGGTGGGGGATTCTTTTCTCGCACCCCAAGGACTATACCCCGGTCTGCACCACTGAGTTGGGCACCGTTGCCAAGATTACACCGGAATTCAAGAAGCGAGGCGTGAAAGTGATCGCCGTCAGCGTCGATCCGTTGGATTCGCACAAGGGGTGGATTAACGACATCAATGAGACGCAAAAGACGACGATGAACTATCCGATCATCGCCGATCCTGATAAGAAGGTTGCGACCCTCTATGACATGATCCATCCGAACGCGATGGACAACATGACTGTCCGATCAGTGTTCGTTATAGGCCCGGATAAAAAAGTGAAGTTAACGTTGACCTATCCAGCTTCATGTGGCCGTAACTTCGACGAATTACTGCGCGTTGTCGATTCCCTTCAGTTGACCTCGAAGTTCAAGGTCGCGACGCCGGCTAACTGGAAAGACGGGGAGGATTGCATCATCACCCCGGCCGTGAACGATGCTGAAGCAAAGACACTTTTCCCCAAGGGCTTCAAGACCGTGAAGCCTTATCTTCGTTACACCCCGCAGCCGAATAAGTAACGAACGGTTTAATCGGAATGGAGGGCGGGAGTAGCCGTGAGCTTCTCCCGCCCTTCGCCTATTCTGGGGCGTTGTACCGTCCAACCTGTGTCCCTGTCGTGAACGGGAAAGCGACTGGCTGATTGCTGGGAGAGGCGAGCTGTGCTAGGGTAAATGCGCAATGAAACAGATATGTGACAAACTATCGTGGTCTCGGTTAGTGGTCCTCGTGTGGGCGTCCTTATGGATGCTCGCCGCGCCATTGGTTCATATCCATCCCGAGGCCGACCATCACCATGGTGCAACAGATCACCGGCATGGGGGGACAGTTCATACTGTTTTTTCCCCGGACCTGCCCTGTGAGTTCTCGGGCTATGACCATGCCGCTGTTGCAGACGACGAATCCCGCTGTCCGCTTCATCTGATCGCGCAGCCTCCCCATGGGTTGGAGCACCTCGAAATCGATTTGATTCTCGCATCTTCTGCCGTGCCGCAAGCCGGCAAAGGCACCGCGCTGGATGTGGCCGCGCATTCCTTCCACGCGTACCCGCCCGCGAGGCCTCATGCCATGTGGCAGCCGCACCCCAGTCTTTCGCTGACGAATCTGTTCCTCACGACCAGTCTTTCATCCCGCGCTCCTCCTCTCGTTTGATCGCGTCTTTTCACATCGCCTAACGCTTCGATCTATTTTATCGGCGCTCCACGTCCGTCTCGTATTGTGACGGGGGCGAGTGGGCATGGGCGCCGAAGGGGGAGGCCCAGTATGAAA
>JANOJM010000081.1:0-1507 GCA_031418735.1 Nitrospiraceae bacterium
TTGAGAAACGGCGCATCGACCCACCCAAACTTCGCCATGAGGGTGATCGCGAGCGGGACTTCGAAAATCAGCCCGAAGACCATGAGGAACCACAGAGCAAATCCGACGTACTGCGCAATGGAGATCTGTGGGACGAAGCCGGCGTTGACGCCATAGGAAATCAAAAAATTCAGCGCAAACGGCAGCACGAAGAAAAATGAAAAACTCACGCCTGCGTAAAATGCCACGGCGCTCAACAGCACAAACGGCCCAACAAATCGCCGTTCCTGCGCATGGAGACCCGGCACGACGAATTGCCAGACTTCGAACAATAGATAGGGAGTCACACCGACGAGAGCAAAGAGCCCGGCTACCTTGACGTTTTGCCATAATGCTTCTGCTGGCGCGAGAAAGACCAACGGAACGGTCGCCAGATCGGTCGGCACCCACGACATGGAGCCAGGCATAAACATGTTTTGGAGCGGGATGCGAAGCCACTTAACCAGCGTGTCGGCAAAGAAAAATGTACCGACAAATACCACGGCGATGATGATCACCGCACGCGTCAGCCTGACCTGGAGCTCCACGAGATGCTCCATGACCGGCATTTTCTTATCTTCCAGCGGCTTAAAGATCGTGTCTTGCAGCCACTGGTTCAGCGAATTCAGGCCGTTGGACATACGATCCGTTCATCCGATAGTTAGCTGCGACCGCTCGGATACCGAGCGGTCGCAGCCAGCGTCAGGCCTATTATTTTGGATTGACCGCGACAAACAGATTGTTTCCTTGTCGACTCAGAAGCAGGACAGCCGCCTCATCTTTTTTCAACTTAATCGAAGCTTTCTGGTAGTCGTCAAGAGTCTTCACGGCTTCGTGGTTCACTTCCTGAATCACGTCACCGCGCTGCAGACCCGCCGCTTCTGCAGAGCCGCCGCCCTCGACCGACATGACGACGACACCCGTCATCTTTGCCGGGATGTTCAATTGACTCATCGTCGCCGCATCCAACCCCTGCACTCGCAGGGAAGCCAAGACATTATCCGGCAGCTTGACCGTCTCGACCGGTTCCTTGGGAGCTGACGGCTCCTTTTTTGCCAACATTTCATCCGTCGGCCGCTCCGCCACCTTCACGGAGATGGTTTGTTCCCTACCGTCTCGTAACACCTTCACCTGCGCATCCTTGCCGACCATGGTGCGCGCGACGAGGTTTCGCAACTGACTCACGTTTTGGACTTCTTTCCCGTTGAACGCAATCACCACATCGCCGCGCTTCACACCCGCAGCATGGGAAGGGCCGTTCTCATTCACATCGCTGATGAGTACGCCTTTGCGCTGTTCCGGAAGCTTAAAGGATTTGGCCAAGGCCGGCGTGATTTCTTGAATCGCCACACCCATCCAGCCACGCACGACTTTGCCGGTCTTCTGCAGACTGTCAACGATATCCAACGCAATGCTGCTGGGAATGGCAAAGCCGATTCCCTCAGACCCGCCGGTCCTTGAGAAGATGGCCGTATTGATCCCGATGAGT
>JANOJM010000082.1:0-3507 GCA_031418735.1 Nitrospiraceae bacterium
CGGGATCACGCTGGTGGCTGATCCACGAGAGTTTCCCAGAATCACGGGAGGTGCTCGGATGGAGAAACAAGAGCGCAAGCAGGAACCCAGGCGGGAGCCTCAGGGGAAGGAAGAGGTCAAGGCCAATCCGAAGGTCGTCGAAGCCGGGAAAAAGCTGAAAGAAGACATCGATAAACTGGTCGATGAAATAGACGACGTGCTCGAAACGAACGCAGAAGAATTCGTCAAGAACTACGTGCAAAAAGGGGGGGAGTAGCCTCAGTCGTCAGGTAGGCTTCTCCCTCATCTTCCCTCCTCCTCATTACACTCCGGTGTTTAGCAGGCTGCTGAAACAAAATCGACTAGTTGCGCTGGTTTGTTTGGTTGAACGAAACTAACCAAATGAACAAAATAAACCAAATGAACCAGAACATCACGTCCCGTTGGTTTGACAACGCGGAGCTTAAGGGCTAGTATCCCTTTAATTCTCAGATAGTTAGCTTCGAATCCCTCAAGAGGCCCTCATGAAGTCAAGGCTTTGGGTCTTCCATGATATCAATCTGTCTCAGCGGGCTTCGTTAGCCCAGGCCCTCTCAATTTCTCCAGCCACTGCATCGTTGTTTTTGGCCCGTGGCGTCACGACGCCAGATGAGGCCACGTCATGGATGTCGAGGCAGACGCCTCACGATCCATTTTTGATTCCCGACATGGAGCAGGCGGTCGAACGGTTGCATCGCGCCGTCACGACTCAGGAGCCGATCTGCTTTTACGGCGATTACGATGTCGATGGGATTACGGCGACCAGCGTCTATCTGTCGTTCTTTGGCGGGTTGGGCGCACGGGTTCGCGCCTATGTTCCGCATCGTCTCCGCGAAGGCTACGGACTCAACCTCGGCGCTGTGCAGCGCCTGCATGATGAGGGCATCTCATTGTTGGTGACGTCCGATTGCGGTACGACCTCGCACAAAGAAATCTCATTGGCGGCCAGCCTCGGTATGGATGTGGTAGTGACGGATCATCACCAGACTGATGAGGGCATGCCGCCGGCTGTGGCGGTGCTCAATCCCCATCGCGCCGGCGCCCGGTACCCCTTTCTCGGTCTCTGCTCTGCGGCGCTGGCCTACAAGGTGTCGCAGGCCTATCAGCTGCGCTATGGGGTTGCCGGGGTGCCGCTGGAGTCGCTGCTCGATCTCGTGGCGTTGGCGACGGTTGCCGACGTCGTTCCCTTACAGGATGAGAATCGAAGTTTTGTGCGTGAAGGATTGGTCCAGTTGTCGCGTGGTGCGCGCTGCGGTGTTCGTGCGCTAAAGCAGGTGGCGGGGGTGTCGCAGGATTGCACGGCGGAGACGATCGCCTACAAGCTGGCGCCGCGCATCAATGCCGCAGGGCGATTGGATGACGCCATGTTGGCGGTGCGATTGCTGACGACCGACGACCCGGCCGAAGCACAGCGATTGGCAGACCGGCTTGAGCAGCTGAATCGTGAACGGCAGCGCATCGAAGTGGATATCATGGCGGAGGCGCTGGTCTCATTGAAGGACGGCGAAGCGCCGCCCGCACTTGTGCTGGCCTCCCGGCATTGGCATCTCGGGGTGGTCGGTATCGTCGCGGCGCGTTTGGTCGACCGGTTTCAGCGTCCGGCAATTGTGATGGCTATCAACGAGCAGGGTGTGGCGAAAGGCTCGGCACGGACAATCGGTGGGTTCGACCTGTATCAAGGATTGGCTTCTTGTCGTGAACTGTTGGAGGCTTTCGGTGGGCATCCGAGTGCCGCGGGTGTGACGATTCGCGAGTCCAGGATTGACGAGTTTCGCGCCAGATTTTCCGATGTGGTGTCCGGTTGGACTCACGATGGCGCCAAGGTTCCGACACTGAACGTTGACGCCGAAGTGCGCCTGGACGAAGTGAATCTGCAGTTGATCCGAGAAATCGGTTCGCTGCATCCGTTCGGTGCGGGTAATCCAGAACCCACGTTTGCGGTAACCCGTCTTGAAGTCATGGATTCACGCACGGTTGGCGAGAAACATCTGAAAATGACCGTGCGGCAAGGGACATCGCTGCCGTTCGATAGTATTGGGTTCGGCATGAAATCGTTGTTGGAGCGTGGCATTCCGTCGCGCACCCCGGTCGATCTGGCCTTTACGCCTGAGCTGAACCACTGGAATGGCCGTGACCGGATTCAGCTTCGCATTCGCGATGTCCGACCGAGTGTGAGTGAGTAAATAAGTGAGTGCACCATGGTGTACCAAACCGTCACAGATCTCGACCAGCTGCTGGATCGGATCAGAAGTTATCATGCCGATGCCGACCTCGGTTTAGTTCGCAAGGCCTACGAGTTTTCTGCGAAAGCGCATGAAGGGCAACTTCGCCGGTCCGGAGAACCCTACCTTCAACATCCCATCGCCGTCGCCGGAGTCCACCTCGCTCAAAACAGATGTCACCGCCATCGTCGCCGCGCTGCTGCACGATACCCTGGAGGATACGGTCGCCACGCCTGCCGAACTCGAAAGAGAGTTCGGGAAGGACGTCGTGCATCTGGTTGACGGGGTGACCAAGATCGGCAAGATTACGTTTCGGAGCTACGAAGAAAAACAGGCCGAGAACTTCCGCAAGATGGTGCTGTCGATGGCGGACGATATTCGGGTCGTCCTCATCAAGCTCGCCGACCGGCTGCACAACATGCGTACGTTGGAACATCTCCGCGCGCCTAAGCGGCAGGAGATCGCTCAGGAGACGCTGGAGATCTATGCGCCGTTGGCGAATCGCCTGGGAATCGGGTGGATCAAGAATGAGCTGGAGGATCTCTGCCTCAAGCACCTCAAGCCTGAGGTCTACGAGACATTGCGTGTCCGTGTGGCAAAACGGGACGAGGATCGGCAGCAATACATCGATGAAGTCAGCCAGCTCGTGCATAAGACCATGCAAGAGAACGGGTTGATCGGACATGTGTCCGGTCGCCCCAAACATCTTTACGGCATTTACCAAAAGATGAACAAGCAGTCGATTACGTTTGAAGAGGTCTACGACCTGACGGCGCTGCGGATTGTGACCGATATCAAGATGAACTGTTACGCCGTGCTCGGGGTGATTCACTCAGTCTGGCGTCCCGTACCAGGGCGTTTCAAAGACTACATCGCGATTCCGAAGTCCAATCTCTATCAATCTCTACATACGACGGTGGTGGGCCCGAAGGGGGAGCACGTCGAATTCCAAATCCGCACGGAAGAGATGCATCGTATCGCCGAACACGGCATCGCCGCCCATTGGAAGTATAAAGAACAGGGACAGGTGGCAGATCGTGACAGCAAGGCCTTCGGCTGGCTCCACCAGTTCGTCGAATGGCATGAAGATTTGACGGATAACCGGCAGTTCATGGACTCGGTGAAGCTCGACCTCTTTCACGATGTGGTCTATGTGTTCACGCCCAAAGGGATCGTGAAAGAGTTGCCGAGTGGATCGACTCCCGTCGATTTTGCATTCGCGATTCATACCCAGGTCGGAGACCACTGCGTCGGGGCCAAGGTGGAT
>JANOJM010000083.1:0-2177 GCA_031418735.1 Nitrospiraceae bacterium
CCGCTATGACCGAACCGTCGAGGGGGCAGGGGCGTTACCATTCCAGGAAGCAGTGAAGGCATTCACTCGTGGGCAATATGCTGCAGCCCGTGCAGGGTTTGATGCGCTTGCTGCTCTCGATTCCACCAGCCCATTGATTCCACCGTTGAAGGCATTTATGGCGGAACTCACTCTGCTGGAGGATCCGACCGGCCATGGGCGCAGAGAGGCGATTACGCAATATCGCAGCATTATTGGCGCATATCCGAAGAATCCCAATGCGTTCAGGGCATTCTGGCGGGTCGGCGATCTCTATACCGAAATGGGATGGTACCAGGAGGCCATTGTCGCCTACCAATATGCTCTTTCCCTCGACCTGCCTCATCACGATGCGGATCGATCGTTGCTCGCGTTGGGGGTCACACTGGGAAAGTCGGAGCGATGGACGGAAGCGGAACGGGCCTTCGGAATAGTTCGAGCGCGCGCGATGGATGATCGGCTTGTCGTGAGGGCGACGTTTGAGCAGGCCAATGCCCTCTACATTCAAAAGCGAAAGCGAGACGCGGTACCGCTATACGACTTCCTGCATCGGCGATGGCCGAATCTTCTCAGGAAAAATCCCGATGCGTTGCAGCAGTATGGCGATGCCCTCGTTGAGGTTCAGGAACTGAAAAGAGCATGCGAGATCGATCTCCTCCTGTACAACCTTTTCCCTTCGCATCGGCACGCCGGTACGGCGCTCGTGCGTCTTGGAGACAGTCACAGCCGGCTCGGCCTGCGCATGCCGTCGGAGTTTTTTTATACGGCAGCACAGACGCTGTATGCAGATACGGCGTCAGCGGTTGTCGCTCGTATACGCCTGGCACGGCAGGAACAGGAAATTTCGGCGTCGGCAGGAGAGAGCTTCTTGCAAAAAAAAGTTGAAGGCATGATCCGAGGGAGCGGGGACTCCTATCTGGATGCGGCCAAAGGGGAGGAAGTCTATAAGACCATCGCTCGTGAACATCAGGCCGATATTCTTGGTAGTGAGGCGCTCTATCACCTGGCTGAGCACTATGAGTTGAGAGGAAACCCTGTACGAGGTATCAAGGTCTATCAAGACATCACTCGGCGAACTGGTGTCATCCCAGATGATCCCTGGCCTCAGACTGCCGGACTCCATCTGGCCGCGCTCCTGAAACCGCAGTTAGAAACGGCGCTCAAGGACAAGAAAGACGTCCTGGCGATCACATTATTCCATAGCCATGGCCATGCCCCGGAGCAACATTACATAGGGACAAGGACATTATTGGAGGTGGCCGACAGGCATCGCCGTCTTGGCTTCTCACCCGAAGCGGTACATCTCTATCAAACGTTGGTGAAGAATCGGAAGGCGGCTGCATTTCACGAAGAGGTGCTTCTTGGCCTTGGAGAAAGTTATTTGGATCAGCGGGATCCTGTGGCTGCCCGGAACGTGTTCGAAAGTTTCCGGCTTCAGTATCCGCAGAGCCCACGATCGCCGCTGGTCTCACGGCAATTGACGACGGCGATGCTTGAGCAGGGAGACCGCCGGAGCGCTATCAGAGTCATGAGGCACTGGACCAAGTTACACCCGCGCGATGCCGCGCAAGGCTGGATGTCTCTGACGCTTGCGCGGACATTGCTCGAAGAACAGAAGCGAGAAGAGGCTGCCGCGGTATTCGAGAATGCATTGCGAAACAACGTCCTCCGGGAACCGAAAGATGTTCTGTTATATGCCGATCTGCTCTTACACATGAATCAATCGGAACGTGCTGTGGATCTCTATCGGCTGGTTCTGAAATCAGGACCGGACTCTGCAGAGGCCGAATGGGCCAGGGTGCAGATCACGTTGAACCTTGGGACTAAGAATCGTACTGGGGCCCAGACGAGTGCCATGGCGGCAAACGAGGAATTCACCGATCCGCTGTTCCATCGGGCTGCGGGAGCGATGCAAATAGGTCTCCAAGCGGTTATGGCGAAAGAAGGAGAATAATGTGATGAACGTACATCCTGGCTCGGCGACTGCGGATAACGATTTGTTACACGAAGCCTTTCGTAGTTTCGACGATGCGGCGGCGACGTTGCAACAGTCCTATCAGACATTAACATCACGGTTGGAGCATCTTGACGTAGAACTGGCTGACCGCAACGAGGCGCTCAGTCTGAATCTGCGCGCAAATGAAGAACTACGGGAGCAC